>DASXAN010001092.1:0-4047 GCA_036406755.1 Gemmataceae bacterium | reverse complement strand
CCCCCCACCCTACTTCAGACGGTCGGCGAACTTCTGCCGGAACTTCGCCACCTTCGGCCCGACGACGGCCGCACAGTACGGCTGCCCCGGGTTCGCCCGGAAGTACCCCTGGTGGTAGTCCTCGGCCTTGTGGAACGTGGCCGCCGGCACCACCTCGGTGACAATCGGCTTGCCGAACACGTTCTCGCGCGTCAGGTCAGCGATCACCTCTTCGGCCACCCGCTTCTGCTCCGGCGAGTGGTAGAAGACGGCCGAGCGGTACTGCGTGCCCACGTCCGCCCCCTGGCGGTTGAGCGTCGTCGGGTCGTGGACGGTAAAGAACACCTCGAGGACGTCCCGGTACGAAACCACGGCCGGGTCGAACGTCACCTGCACGACCTCGGCGTGCCCCGTCGTCCCGGTGCAGACCTGCTTGTACGTCGGGTTCGCGGTCAAGCCGCCGGCATACCCGGACTCAATCTTCTCGACGCCTTGCAGCTGCTCGAAGACGGCTTCGACGCACCAGAAGCAGCCGCCGGCCAGGGTGGCGACTTCGCGGCGCCCGGACGGAGTGTCGGCCATCGGCATATTCTCCTGCTGCGGCGGGCGGCTGATAGTCACCATATCTTGGATGCCGCAACGGGACAGCCGGTGCCGACCGGCCCGCCCGCCGGTACACTCACCACCGCCCGCCATCCCACCCGCCAAACCTGATGCGCACCCTCGCCGCCTGCCTGCCGCTCCTGCTCGCCGCCACGGCGGTCGCCGCCGACCCGCCGCGGCCGCCGAACGTCGTCCTGATCATCTCCGACGACCACGCATGGACCGACTACGGTTTCGTGGGCCACCCGCACGTCCGCACCCCGCACCTGGACCGGCTCGCCGCCCAGAGCCTCGTCTACACCCGCGGGTACGACACCTCCAGCGTCTGCTGTCCGAGCCTGGCGTCGATGATCACCGGCCTGTACCCGCACCAGAACAAGGTCTTCTCCAACGACCCGCCGAAGCCGCCGGGCAAGCGGCCGGCCGAGCTGGCCAAGGACGAGACGTACCGTGCTAACCGCCGGCGGATGGTGAACCACATCACCGAGGTGCCGACGCTGCCGCGGCTGCTCGCCGACCGCGGGTACATGAGCCTCCAGACCGGCAAGTGGTGGCAGGGCAGCTACCGCACCGCCGGCTTCACCCACGGCATGACGCACGGCGACCCGGACCGCGGCGGCCGACACGGCGACGCCGGCCTGGACATCGGCCGCAAGACGATACAGCCGATCTACGACTTCGTCGCCGAGGCGAAGAAGGACGGCAAGCCGTTCTTCGTCTGGTACGCCCCGATGCTGCCGCACCAGCCGCACAACGCCCCGGACCGGTTCGTGGCCCACTCCAAGGACAAGACACCCTCGCCGTTCGTCGCCCGGTACTGGGCGAATATCGAGTGGTTCGACGAGACGTGCGGCCAGCTGCTCGACTTCCTCGACAAGCAGGGGTTGGCCGAAGACACGATCGTCCTGTATTTGTCCGACAACGGCTGGGTTCAGAACCCGACGGTGAACAGCCCCCAGCGGTCGAAGCTGACGCAGTACGACGCAGGCCACCGCACGCCGCTCATGGTCCGCTGGCCGGGCCGTGTCAAGCCGGGCCGGGACGAGCACCCCGTCAGCGCGATCGACTTGGCCCCGACGATCCTCCACGCGGCCGGAGTGACGCCGCCCGCATCCCTGCCGGGCGTGGACCTGCTCGACGCCGCGGCAGTCGCCCGCCGGCCGGCCGTTTTCGGCGAGTGCTTCCTGCACGACGCGGTGGACGTGGACGACCCGGCCGCCGGGCTGCGGTACCGGTGGGTGGTCGCGGGCGACTGGAAGTTGATCGTGCCGGAGAAGCGGCAGGTGCCGGACGGGGTCGCGGAGTTGTACCACCTGTCGGCCGACCCGGGCGAGTTGAGAAACTTGGCGACGGTGGAGCCGGCGAAGGTGGTGGAGCTGCGGAAGATGGTGGATGCGTGGTGGAATCCGATGCCCGGTGCGGCCCGGCAATAGACGAGCTGGTAAGATTCAGCAGTGATCCTAGCCTCGGGAGGATACGATGAATGACGTTCCGGACACCTCTCGCCGCCCGCCGCGGTTGCCGTCGGCCGACGCACGCCGGCACACGACCATTGAGGAATTGATGGCCGCACAAGGCATTCAAGGCCCACAGGACTTGGACTCCTTGGCCGCGCCCGACTTGTGGAAGGACGACGAGGAGTTTGAACAGTTCCTGGCGGCGCTGCAAGAATCTCGTCGGCAGGGGCAATGACGCATGGCCGTCCGCCTGCTCGACACGAACATCGTGTCATTCTCGCTCAGGCGACACCCGCTTGCGGCCAAGTACCGCCCGCACCTCGCGGGCCACTCGCTGGCGATCTCCTTCATGACCGTCGCCGAACTCTACGAAGGCGCAGCCTTGGCGTCGTGGGGACGCGGGCGAATCGCCCGAATGGAGGCGACGCTGCGGGGCTATGTGATCGTCGAGTCCGACCCGGACGTTTGCCGCTGGTGGGCGGCCGTCCGAGCCCAACGGCACCGTCAGCCGATCGCCACTGCGGACGCCTGGATCGCCGCATCGGCGCTCGCGTACGGGTTAGAGTTGGTGACACACAACCCGGCTGATTTCGCGGGCATCCCGGGCTTGACCGTTGTCACCGAGGCCCCCTGAGCAGGGGCAAGGAGTGTCCGTGCGCCTGCGAATGACCTGCCTGACGGTTGCTGCCGTCACGCTGTCCGCCTATTCCGTTCCTGGCGACGCACCACGGGCTGCCAACTGGCCCCACTGGCGCGGCCCGCACGCCGACGGCACCGCCCCGGGTGCCGACCCGCCGATCAAATGGGACGCTACCAGCAATATCAGATGGAAGGCGCCACTGCCCGGCAGCGGCAGCGCCACGCCGATCGTCTGGGGCGATCAGGTGTTCGTTGTCACCGCTGTCGCGACGGATCGCGTCGCCACCATTGCCGAGCTGCCGCCGGCCGACCCGCGGTTCGAGGTCCGGACCGACGCCCCGAAGAACTTCCACCGCTTCGACGTGCTCGCCTTCGACCGCGGCACCGGCCAACTCCGCTGGCGGCGGACGGCCGCCGAGAAGGTGCCGCACGAGGGCCACCACCCGACTCACTCCTACGCCGCCGGCTCGCCGACCACCGACGGCAAACTCCTCTACGTCTCCTTCGGCTCGTTCGGCGTCTACGCCTACGACCTCGACGGCAACTTGCGGTGGCAGCGCGACCTCGGCCGGCTGCACACCCGCCTCGGTTGGGGCGAGGCCGTCACGCCGGTCGTCCATGGCGACAACCTGCTCCTGAATTGGGACCAGGAGGCCGACTCCGCGCTCTACTGCCTTGACGCCCGGACCGGCGAGACGCGGTGGCGGACGCCGCGGGACGAGAAGTCGTCGTGGAACACGCCGCTGGTCGTCGAGCACAAGGGGCGCACGCAAGTCATCGTCAACGGCACCAACCGCATCCGCGGCTACGATTTGGCGACGGGCCAGGAGTTGTGGCAGTGCGGCGGCATGACGGTCAACCCGATTCCGTCCGCGGTCGCGGCCGACGGCATCGCCTACGTCGTGAGCGGCTACAAGGGGTCGGCGGCCGTCGCCGTCTCCCTGGACGCGACCGGCGACGTGACCGATGGGCCGGCCGTCCGCTGGCGGTACGGCCGCGGGACGCCGTACGTCCCGTCGCCGGTCCTGGTCAACCGCCGGCTGTACTTCACCCAGGCGAATACGAACCTGTTGACTTGCCTCGACACCGCCACCGGCAAGCCGCTGATCGATCGCGCGCGACTGCCGGGGGCCGGCGAGTTCTACGCCTCGCCGGTCGCCGCCGCCGGCCGGCTGTACTTCGTGGACCGCAACGGCACGACGTTGGTGTTGAAACTGGCCGACAAGCTGGAGGTGCTGGCGACGAACAAGCTCGACGACCCGGTGGACGCGTCGCCGGTCGTGGTCGGGCGGCAGCTGTTCCTCCGCGGGGCGAAATACCTGTATTGCGTCGAAGAGGGCAAGTGACCCCGTGTAGCGGGGAGCCGGAG
>DASXAN010001091.1:0-3749 GCA_036406755.1 Gemmataceae bacterium | reverse complement strand
GGGGCGCCGCGTTCGTGGTGGACGGCGCCCGCGGCCGGGAGTTCGCGCAGAAGGCGCGGCGGCCGCGGTGGACGCCGCCGAAGGAGCCGGCGCCGCAGGACCTGCTCGCCGCCTGCGCCGGGGCCGAGTTGCACGGCGTGGGCATGTACGAACCCCGCGACGGCAACGGGGCGCCGGTCGTCGTGGAGGTGCGGCGGACCGACAAGCCGGTCGTGCTCGTGCTGACCTCCTACTTCTCGGTGCTGTGGAAGGTGAAGGTGGCCGAGGGGGCGAAGCTCAGGGCCGTCGTCGTCGGCGGCTGGTTCGAGCAGGAGCTGGAGGGCGTCCCCGTTGGCGTCCCGGTCGTGTACAAGGTCGGCCAACCCGGCCGGAAGGACGACCACTTCTACGCCTACGCCGCGGACACGTTCGGCTACCGCCGCATGGTCGACCGGCTCAACGACCTGACGGGCCTCCTGGTGTCCACCTTCCAGCTGGAGCACACCGGCGCGGCGTTCGTGATCGACGGCGTCCGCGGCCGCGAGCTGGCCCAGACGGCGCGGAAGCCGCGGAGGGTGCCGCCGAAGGAACCGACGCCGGAACAACTCAAGGCCGCGTCGGCCGGCACCGACCTGCACGTCGTCGGCCTCTACCAGCCGGGCGACCGTGGGTCCACTGTGGACGTGGAGGTCCGGCCGGCCGAGAAGCCGATCGTGTTGGCGCTGACGGCGTACATGGAAGTCCGCTGGAACGTGAAAATCGCACCGGGGGCGCGCGTCAAGGCGGTGATCCTCGGCGGCTGGTTCGAGCAGGACCTCGAGGGCGTCCCCGCGGACATCCCGGTCGTCCACCGGGTCGGCAGCGGGTCCGGCCGAAAGGACTACTTCTACGCCTACAGCCCGAACTCGATGGACTACCGCCGGATGGTGGACAAGTTGAACGACCTGACGGGGTTGTTGGTGTCCACGGCCCAGCTGGAATACCGGGGGTCGTCGTTCGCGGTGGACGGGGCGCGGGGTCGCGAGCTGGCCCAGAAGGAGCGGAAGCCCCGGCCGCAGCCGCCGGAGGCGACGCCGCAGCAGTTGCGGGCAGCCGCGGCCGGGGCCGGGCTGCACCACGTCGGCATCGCCGAGCCCGGCGGCGGCGACGGCGCCCCGGTCGAGGTCGAGGTGCGGCCGACGGACAAGCCGGTCGTGCTGGTGGTGACGTCGTATTCGTCCGCCCTCTGGCGGGTGAAGGTCGCCGAGGGGGCGCAGCTCAGGGCGGTCATCATTGGCGCCTGGTACGAGCAGGAGATCGAAGGTGTCCCGGCCGGCGTCCCGGTCGTGTGCAAGGTCGGCCAACCCGGCCGGAAGGACGACCACTTCTACGCGTACAAGGCAAATTCGCTGGCCTACCGCCGGATGGCGGAGCGGTTGAACGAGCTGACCGGGCTGCCGGTGTCCACGTCGCAGATCGAGGACAAGGGCTCGTCGTTCGTGGTGGACGGCGCCCGCGGGCGCGTCGCCGAAGGCGAGCCGGCGGCTGCCGCCCCGAAGCGGGCCGAGCCGGCGGAGGACCCGCTCGCCGACGTGGCCGACGTCCCCGCCCAGGACCTCCGGGCCGGCGGCGACACGGACAAGCGGTACTTCCTGATCGGCCCCATGAAAGACTCCAAGCCGCCGGCGGACGGGTACGGCCTGGTGGTCATCATGCCGGGCGGCGACGGCAGCGCCGACTTCCACCCGTTCGTGCGGCGGATCGTTAAGAACGCGCTGCCGGACCGCTACCTGGCGGCCCAGCCGGTGGCCGTGAAGTGGACCGCCGACCAGGAGATCATCTGGCCGACGAAGACGAACCCGGTCGACAAGATGAAGTTCAGCACGGAGGAGTTCGTCGGGGCGGTGATCGAGGACGTGGCGAAGAAGCACAAGGTGGACCGGTCGAACGTGTTCACGCTGTCGTGGTCGTCGAGCGGGCCGGCGGCTTACGCCACGGCGCTGCGGGACAAGACCCCCGTCCGAGGGTCGTTGGTGGCCATGTCGGTGTTCAACCCGAAGGTCCTGCCGCCGCTGGCGGGGGCGAAGGGGCACGCGTTTTACCTGTACCATTCGCCGCACGACCGCGTCTGCCCGTACCGTATGGCAGAGCAGGCGAAGGCGGACCTGGCGGAGAATGGAGCGAAGGTGCGCCTGGAACGGTACGACGGCGGCCACGGGTGGCGCGGGGACGTCTATGCGGACATTCGCTCCGGCATTGAGTGGCTGGAGACGAACAGGGCGAAGCCGGCCCGACCGTGAGTGCGCTCGGATTGCACCAAGGTCAACCCGGCGAGCCGGGGTCGGCCGCACCGTTGGCGCGATTGTGCAGAAGCACGATATGGACCGCGCACTGCGCGGCGGTCCGACACGGCGAGGGCAACGCACCGCGTGGCGTTGCGCGCTCCGGTCGGATCGTCCGCGGAGTTTCGGACCGTTCCTGAAAGAGTTTGTCAAGCGGAAGCGGCTTTCCTCTGGGTTGCTCCGTAAGGGTAGCGCCGGGCGGCAGTCGTATCGCCGTCCAGTTCGCTGGTCGCGGTGAATCCTGCGTTCGTACTGCGGTCACGTTTCGGGATTCGTCTCGGTTGTCGTCGCTCCGGGAAGTTGCAATCGTTCTTTTCCGACGCGATTGCTCCCAACACATTCCTTCGCAAGGTACCGCCCACGATACTCGTGAGCAGCTCGACCCGGCAACGGACCCGGGCCGATGCGGACGGATCTGGTGCGAATTCCTCACCGTCCGGGCCACTCCACCCAAAGCGACGTGCTGCTGGCCTCGGCCGCTGCCGGCCGAAGCCGCCGCATCCACGGTCCGAACCGAGTTGGCCCCGACGGGAGGGATCTCAAGTTGCCCGCGGGCAACTCCGATCGAACAACCGGGCCGAAGCTCGCTTCCGCATCACTCCTCTCTGTTTTGTCCGATGCGACGGCCGCCTCATGGCGGCGACACTCCCACTGTCCCAGGGGGCCAACACCGACTGGGGCGGCACGACGCCGCGCTCCCGCATTCGGGATCGGCACAAGGCGCCAAATCGCCTTGCCCGCGCTGCCCCGCTGCGGCGTTCCCTCGCCTTCTTACCCACACAGTTGGTGCTCCCTTGCCGTCGTCGCCGCCTCCGCGAGGTTCCGGCACTCGGCGTAGGCCTTCCGCTTGCTGAGCATGTGCCAGATGATCGTGGCCAGCTTCCGCATGACAGCCACGCGGGCGATGGTGGACCCCCGCCGCCGCCTGATCCGCTTGGACCACTCCCGCAGCCGGGCATCCTTGCGCAGCACCTTGTGCGTCACCTGGGCCAGCAGCCACCGCGCCAGGCCGCTGCCGGCCTTGGTGATGTTCCCCAGCCGCTGCGCGTTCTCGCCGCTGTTGCGGCAGCCGGGCGTGAGCCCCCAGTAGTTGGCCAGGCTCCGCGCCCGCGGGAACCGCTCGACCCGGCCGACCCGGCACGCCAGGGCGGTGGCGGTGAAGTAACTCACGCCCGGCATCGAGGAGAGCAGCACGGCCTCCGCGCTGACGCCGCAACGCCGGGCGATCACCTGCTCCAGATCCTCGACGCGCTGCTGCACCCGCTCGAGGTCGAGCAGCAGGTGGTCCATCTCCAGGCGATCAACCTCGGGCAAGACCAGTGGCTTCAGCCAGGCGATGGCCGCCTTGGTCGGGAACCGCTTGGTGGGCATCTGCCACTGTAGGTTGTGACGCCGCAGGATGTGCCGGACCTGGTTCACCAGCCGCGTCCGAGCGTGGCCGGCCTCCTG
>DASXAN010001090.1:0-3870 GCA_036406755.1 Gemmataceae bacterium | reverse complement strand
GAGAGGAGCCACCATGATCCCCCTGGGCGGCGACGCCTTCCCGACCACCGCGGCCGAGCTGGCCGACGCCCTCCGGGCCGCCCTGCGGGAGGTCGTCAGTCTGCCGGACGAGCGGGCCGCCGTGTCCGTCCTGGGCGACCGCTACCCTGACGCCGACCGGCTCCGCATCGACCTGTCCGGCGGCACGGTGGCCGTCCGCGGCCGGCCGGAGGACCCGACCGGCGTCGGCCCCGCCCAGCCGGGCCCGTCGTTCAAATCGCTGGAGCTGCTGGCCCATCCGCTGCACGCCGACGGGGCGAACCTGCACTTCGACCTGACGGCCGCTGGCGTCCGGTTCCAGTTCGACCGCACCCGCACCGGCAAGCCGGTGATGACGCTGGCCGCCGCTTCCGACGGCCGGTCCGTGGTTCGCGTCTCCCGGGCGGAGGTCGAGGCGCTGGCGACGGCGAAGGTCCGGGAGGCGGCCCGACAGTACGGCGTCGAGATCGAGCGGACCGACTTCGCGCTGACACAGCTCGGCCCGCGGTCGGTCCGGCTGGAGGCGAAGGCGGCGGTCCAGGCCAAGGGGCTGATGAAGGCGGTCCGCGGGGCGGTCGCGTTCGCCGGCCGGGCGGACGTTGACGACCGGCTGGTGGCGAAGTTGTCGGAGTTGAACGTGACCGGGGAGGGGATGGTGATCGCGATGGCGGTGGCCCTGATCCGCGGCCGACTGAAGGCCCTGGAGGGCAAAGAAGTCCCGCTGACGGCGTTCGCCCTGGGGGGAGTGCGGCTGCGGGACGTCGAGGTGCAGATCGGGGACGAGTTGATGGTGACGGCGGCGTTCGGGAGTTAGGCTAGCCGCGACGAGATCGCCACCCGCTTCCTCGACGCCCTGCCGTACGCCCCGTACCCGCTCCAAGAGGAGGCCGTCCTCGCCTACTTCACGTCCGACCGCGGCGTCCTCGTCACCGCCCCGACCGGCACCGGCAAGACGCTCATCGCCCAGGCGGCCCTGTTCGAGGCCCTCCACACCGGCACTGTCGCCTACTACACGACCCCCCTCATCGCGCTGACCGAGCAGAAGTTCCACGAGATGCAGGAGGCGGCCGTCCGGTGGGGCTTTTCGCCGGACGACGTCGGCCTCGTCACCGGCCACCGCAAGGTCAACCCGCAGGCGAAGGTTCTGGTCGTCGTCGCCGAAATCCTCCTGAACCGCCTGCTGCACCCGGAGGACTTCCACTTCGAGAACGTCTCGGCCGTCGTCATGGACGAGTTCCACTCGTTCGCCGACCCGGAGCGGGGCATCGTCTGGGAGCTGTCGCTGTCACTGCTGCCGCCGCACATCCGGCTGTTGTTGCTGTCGGCGACGGTCGGCAACGCGCTCGAGTTTCTAGCGTGGCTGGAGCGGAGCCACGGCCGCAAGCTCGATCTGGTCGAGGGCCGCGACCGGAAGGTGCCGCTGGAATACCACTGGGTACCGGACGAATTGCTGACCGAGCAAGTGGTCATCATGGCCAAGGGCGTCGATGAGGCCCGCAAGACGCCGGCGCTGGTGTTCTGCTTCAACCGGGACGCGTGCTGGAGCGTGGCCGAGGCGCTCAAGGGGCTGGACCTGCTGCCGGGCGTGGACAAGAAGCCGCTGCACGACCGGGTCAACAGCCTGGACTGGACGCAGGGCGTCGGACCGAAGCTCAAGCAAATGCTGCACCGCGGCGTCGGCGTCCACCACGCCGGCATGCTGCCGAAGTACCGGCGGGTGGTCGAGGACCTGTTCACGCAGAAGCTGCTGGCCGCGTGCGTGTGCACGGAGACGCTGGCGGCCGGGATCAACCTGCCGGCCCGGTCGGTGGTGCTGTCGAGCCTGGTGAAGGGGCCGTTCGGAAAGGAGAAGCTGATCGACCCGAGCACGGCTCACCAGATCTTCGGTCGGGCCGGCCGGCCGCAGTACGACGACAAAGGGTACGTCTACGCCCTGGCCCACGAGGATGACGTGCAGCTGCTGCGATGGAAGCGGAAGTACGACGCCATCCCGGAGAACACGAAAGACCCCGGCCTGCTCAAGGCGAGGAAGGCGCTCAAGAAGAAGAAGCCGCTCCGCAGCGACAGAATCCAGTACTGGACGGAGGGCATGTTCGAGAAGCTGAAGACCGCCCCGGCGGGGAAGCTCTACAGCAAGGGGCCGCTGCCGTGGCGGCTGTTGGCGTACCTGTTGAAGGTGTCGCCGGAGGTGGAGCGGGTACGACGGGTGATCCGCAAGCGGCTCATGGACGCGCCGCGGGTGGCGGCGCAGGAGAAGCAGCTGGAACGGATGTTGGTGACGCTGCACCGGGGCGGATTTGTGATACTTGATCCCGCGCCCCCACCCGAAAGCCCACCCGCGGCGGCGGGTGGGTCCGAAGCCCCACCCGCCGCCGCGGGTGGGCTTGGCGTGACCGCGACCCCCACCCCGAAGCTCGACACCCTCCTGGTGTTCCGCAGCATTCACCCGCTCTTCGCCGCGTTCCTGCTCGACCATCTCGGCGTCGCCGACCCGACCGAGCGGCTGCAACTGCTGGAGAGCGTCCTGGAGTTGCCGCGGCCGATCCTCAAGTTCGTCCGCCCGCCCTGGCCGGACGAGTTGCCCGCCGGCCCGCTCCAGCAACGGCTCGACCCGGAGCTGGTCCAGAAGGGGCTGATCACCGCCCTGCCACCGCCTTCGGAGGACGACGAGGAGGACGAGGACGACCGCCGGTTCGCCGAGCGGCCGCCGTCGCTGTCCGAAAAGCTGTACCTGCTCTACGAGTCGGCCTACCCGGACGCGACCGACCTGCACGTCCAGCCGGTCTGGGCGGCGAACGCGCTCCTGCGGGACTTCGCCGGCAACTTCAACCTCTACGTCAAGAGCAAGGACCTGACCAAGCAGGAGGGGCTGATCTTCCGCCACCTCCTGCGGCTGATTCTGTTGTGCGGGGAGTTCGCCCAGGTGTGCCCGGCGGAGACGACGCCGGAGGAGTGGCGGGCTTGGCTGGCCGACACGGCCGGGCGGCTGACGGCCGCCTGCCGGGCGGTGGACCCGCACAGCACCGATGCGGCGATCGAGCACGCCGGCGACGCCGACGTGGTCGAGGGCGAGGCGGCCGCCGACAAGCCCACGCCGCTGGCGGCCGGGGTGCTCGACCCGCAGGACGTGTCCGACCCGCGGCACCCGGACTCGACGTTCGGGGCGGGGGTGTTCGACGACGAGCCGGCCGGCTAACTCGGCGGGCCGGGCAGCGGGTCGTAGGCACCGGACACCAGGTCCCGCGGGTCGGCCAAGCCGCCGGCCGACACCGGGTCGCCCGGCTTCGGCGGTGGCTGCGGGTCGCTCGGGTCGGCCGGGCCGTTCGGGTCCGGGGCCGGCAGCGGGTCACCGACCGGCGGGGCCTGCGGGTCCGGCGGCGGGGGCACGGGCGGCGGCATCGGTCGTCCTCCGGGTTTCGGCCTTGGCGGCGCAGCCGGCCAGGTCATCGGCCAAGAGCATGTCGATCAGCTCCACGACGCCGGCACCGTGGTCGGCTTTCAAGTCAATGTCGGCCCGGGCGCGGAGCATCGGCAGGGCGTTGGCCACGGCCGCCCCGCACCCGCACAGGTCCAAGAGGGCGTGGTCGTTCTCCGCGTCGCCGACGGCCACCACCCGGTCGGGCGTCAGGCCCAGGTCGGCGAGGGCGGCTTGCAGCCCGGTCGCCTTGTTCACCCCGCTGGGCAGGACCATGACCGCCCCCTTGTTGAAGATGACCTGCATCTCCAGCCCGAGGTCGCGGATCGCCTCGAACACGGCCTTCTCGTGCGGCTCCCAGGTGGCAACGATCGCCCGGCCGACCGACACCGGGGCGACGCCCCGGCGGCGGAGCTGGTCGAGGAACGGCGGCGGCG
>DASXAN010001089.1:0-3740 GCA_036406755.1 Gemmataceae bacterium | reverse complement strand
GGCGGCACAGCGTTAGCCCAGGGCGCCAGCCCTGGGTCACGGGTCGGAGAATAGATTGAGCCCCGAAGGGGCGACACAATCTCGCGCTGTGCCGCCCCTTCGGGGCTACGTAATTTCGGTTGATCGATTTCCCAGGGCTCGCGCCCTGGGCTAACGCTGTGCCGCCCCTTCGGGGCTAACACCGCCGCAATCAATGACGACTCTTGGCCGCCCCGATCAGTTCGCCGTCGCGGTACACGGCGCGAACCGTCAGCTCGCCGTCGAGCACGACGAAGTCCGCGCGCTTACCGGCCGCGACGCTGCCGACCTCCGCCTCCCACCCGGCGATCCGGGCCGGCGTCAGCGTCGCCATGCGGACCACCTCCGGCACCGCCGCCCCGGTGGCGGCCCGCATCACCCGCACCGCGCGGTCCAGCCCCATCACCCCGGACGCCAATCCCCGCCGGTCCGGCGTCAGGCCGACGCCGTCGTGCCGCACGAACGGTGTGCCGCCGTCCAGCGGGCCGAAGACGTATTCGCCGTCTGGCATGCCGAGCGCCCGGTTGGCGTCCGTCACCAGCGCCAGCCGGTCCGGCCCCTTGACCTTGGACGCCAGCCGCAGCAGCTCCGGGGCGAGGTGCCGGCCGTCGGCGATCACCTCGGTCGTCAGCTCGTCGAAAAACAGCGTCGCCTCGAACAACCCGCCCCGCATCGGGAACGGCTGCCCCTGCCGCAGCCGGGCCCGGTCGGACATGGCGCAGTACAGGTGATCGACGTGCCGCACGCCCCAGCCGACGGCCGCCTCGACCTCGGCGAAAGTGGCGTGCGAATGGCCGGCGTTGAGGCGGACGCCGCGATCGCGGCAGACCCGGGCGAACGCCTCCGCCCCCGGCAGCTCCGGGGCGACGGTGGCCGTGGCAATCGCGTCGGCGAAGGCGAGGTAGTCGGCGTAGTCGGCGGCGGCCGGCGGGCGGATCGGGTCGGCCGGGTGGCAACCGCGGGCCTCCGGGGCGAAGTAGGGGCCGTAGAAGTGGGCGCCGAGGACGCGGGCCCCGCCGGTGTCCTCATCCCGGAACCGCCGGCACAGGCCGAGGAAGGACATGATCTGGTCGTGCCGGGCCGCGGTCGAGGTCGGCAGCAGGCTGGTGGTGCCGTGGCAGGCGTGGGCGCGGCAAACGGTGCGGAAGGCGTCTGCCGTGCCGTCCATGAAGTCGGCCCCGTCGCCGCCGTGGGCGTGCAGGTCCACGAACCCCGGGGCGAGGTACGCGCCGCCGAGGTCCACGACGTCGGCCCCGTTCGGGTCGCCGGGGCCGGCCCCGACGGCGGCGGTGCGGCCGGCAGCGGTGCGGACGTGACCGCCGACGAGCAGCCGGTCCGGGAGGACGACGGTGGCGTTGGTGAACAGCCGGTCGGGCATAGGGTCAGTCTAGCGACGCGCCGCCAACCGGGCGGGGGAATGGGAATTGCACACGTCGCCGGCCGGAGGTGCAACCATGCAAAAAGTGCGAGCCGGCCTCGCTCTCGGAACGCTCCTCGCCGTCATCGGGGCGGTCGTGTCCCTGAACGCCTCGGCCCTGGCGACGCGGTGGGACTCCCTCGGCGGCAATGTCCTGAGCGGGACGACCTACCCGCTGGTGGAGAAGTCGTGGTGGTGGATCGGCATGGCCGTGCTCGCCGCCGGGCTGGCGGTGGTTGTGCTCGCCGTCGGCCGGTGGTTGTGGGACGAGCCGCGGCCCGGTTCCGCCCCGACCGCCACGCCGTGAGCCGCGCCGCGTCCACCGGCGGCACGCCGATTGCGGCACGGCCGATCACTTGACCATCCCCCACTGACCCCGCCAGGATCGCTCCCATGTCGTCGCCCGTCCCGCCCCTCAGCGAGTCCGAACTGACGATCACCGACGGCCGCCGGTCGATGGCCGTCGAGCGGTTCGAGCCGGAGCGGACCGGGCCGGCGCCGGCCGTCGTCCTGCTGCACGGCGCGGACGGGCTGACGTACCGCGGGCCGGCGTACCGGGCGATGGCCCGCCACGTGGCCGGCCGCGGCCTGCGAGTGTTCCTGCCGCACTACTTCGAGCGGGCCGGCACGCCGGGGCGGGCGTCATTCTCCCGGCCGATGGACTTCCTCGGCTGGATGGACGCCGTCACCGAGACGGTGGCCGCCGCCGGCCCGGGGCCGACCGGGCTGATCGGCGTGTCGCTGGGCGGGTATCTCGCGCTGGCGACGGCCGGGCGGGACGACCGGGCCGGGGCGGTCGTGACGGTGTGCGGCGGGCTGCCGGCGATCCTGGTCGGCGGGTTCACGCGGATGCCGCCGGTGCTGGTCCTGCACGGGGAGGAGGACCGGGTGGTGCCGGTCGGCGAGGCGCGGGCGCTGGAGGCGTGGCTGAAGGAGCGGGGTACGCCGCACGAGGTCGTCATCTACCCGAACGAGGGGCACAACCTGAGCGGCGCCGCGGCTGAGGATGCCCTGCACCGGGCGACGGGGTTTTTGCAGACGCATCTGACGTAGGGTGGGTCGAGCGAGCGGAGCGACCGAGGCCCACCGCAACCTAACCCCCCGGCCCCCTTCCCGAAGCGGGAAGGGGGAGAGATTCCAAGGAAGCACCGGCCAACGCCCGCCGCTTCTTCCTTGGGTCCTCTCCCCCTTCCCGCTTCGGGAAGGGGGCCGGGGGGTTAGGTTACCCGCTGGCACCCCGCCCACGGCGCTGTTACCCTCGGGGCCGCCCCACTCCCGAGGGATTCCCCATGTCGCGCCGACTCGTCCTCCCCGCCTGTGGTTTCGCGGCCGGCCTCGCCGCCGGATTGTTGCTCGCCTCCGGCTCCTGGCGCGCCGCCGACCCCGCCCCGGCCCCCCGCCCGGCCGCCCCACCCAAAGACGGCAAGCTCCGCATCATCGCCTTCGGCGCCCACCCCGACGACTGCGAGATCCGCGTCGCCGGCGCCGCCGCCCTGTGGGCCGCCCAGGGCCACCACGTCAAGCTCGTGTCCGTCACCAACGGCGACATCGGTCACTGGCGGGAGGCCGGCGGCCCGCTCGCGCTGCGCCGCACCGCCGAGGTCCAGAAGGCCGACCGGATCGTCGGCGCCGCCACCGAGGTCCTCGACATCCACGACGGCGAACTGCTGCCAACGCTGGAGAACCGCCGCACCATCACCCGCCTGATCCGCGAGTGGGGCGCGGACGTGGTGCTGAGCCACCGGCCCAACGACTACCACCCCGACCACCGCTACGTCGGCGTCCTGGTGCAGGACGCGGCGTACATGGTGACGGTGCCGTTCTTCTGCCCGGACGTGCCGCACCTGACCGCCAACCCGGTGTTCCTCTTCTACCCGGACAACTTCCAGAAGCCCAACCCGTTCCGCCCGGACGTCGCCGTGTCGATCGACTCGGTGATGGACAAGAAGCTGGAGGCGCTGGCGGCGCTGGAGTCGCAGTTCTACGAGGGCGGGGCGAACGGGTCGGCGGCGCTGATGCCGACCGACCCGGCGAAGCAGGCGGAGCGGCGGCGGGCGGTGCGGGCCGGGTGGGTGGCCCGCAACCACGCCGTGGCCGAGAAGTACCGCGGCGTGCTGGAGCAGTGGTACGGCAAGGAGAAGGCGGCGAAAGTGGAGGCGGCGGAGGCGTTCGAGGTGTGCGAGTACGGCCGGCGGCCGACGAAGGCGGAGCTGGCGAAGTTATTCCCGTTCTTTGGGGAATGACCCCGGTTAGCCGCGACGCGGAGTCCGCGGAGCGGAGCGCGTCAATCAAGCGCTCCGCTCCG
>DASXAN010001088.1:0-2480 GCA_036406755.1 Gemmataceae bacterium | reverse complement strand
GTACGTCATCCGCGACGAGGGGCCGGGGTTCGACCCGGCGACCCTGCCGGACCCGCTCGACCCGGCCAACCTGGAGCGGGCCAGCGGCCGGGGCCTGCTGCTGATCCGCACGTTCATGACGGAGGTGCGGCACAACGATCGCGGCAACGAGATCACGCTGGTGCTGCGGTCGTGAGCCTCAGCTGTGCATCCGCGGCACGGCGTCGCCCTCGGCCATGATCCGGGCCTCGGCCGCCGCCAGCTCGTGCAGCCGGGCGGTCACGTCGGCCTCCGCAGCGATCGCCTTCGCCAGCCGGACGTATGTGGAGTGGTGCCGGGCCTCCGACTCGAACAGCCCGCCGAAGAACGCGGACAATTCCGGGTCGGGAAGCCGGTCCCGCAACAGGCCGAACCGCTCACACGAGCGGGCCTCGATCAACGCCGCCACCAGCAGCCGGTCCACGGCCCGCCGCGGCTCGTCCCTGGCGATCAGGGCCGCCAACCGTTCGGCGTACCGGGCCGGCTGCTGCCGGCGGAAGCGGATGCCGCGGCGGTCCAGCAGGTCGAGCACGAGGCGGAAGTGGTCGAGTTCCTCCTGCACGATGTCGGCCATCGCCCGGCACAGGGGCACGTCGTCGGCGTAGGTGAACAGCAGGCTCATGGCGACGCCGGCCGCTTTCTTCTCGCAGTGGGCGTGGTCGATGAGCAGCTCGTCGAGGTGGCCGGCGACCTGGGCGAGCCAGCGGTCCGGCGTCGGGGCGTGTAGGCTGAGCATGTCGGCATAATAGACTGACGGACAACGGGGTGACAGATGCGAGCGATCCGCGTGTGGTTGACACTCACTGCGCTGGCCGGTTCCGCGCCTGCCGCGCCGCCACCCGTCGTGGCGGCCGATGCCGGCCAGGTGATCGTCGTCCGGCCGGCGGGCGAAAAAGTGTTTCAGGTCCAAGTCACGGCCAGGGAGCGGCGCGGCGACGGCTGGGCGGACGTACTCACGACACGGCCGGCCGTGATCGGGCCGAACGGCTTTGCCGCGCAGGGCAAGAAGCGGGAAGGCGACGGCCACACGCCGAGCGGCGTCTACCGGTTCGGCACGGCGTTCGGTCCTGCCCAGTCGATCGAGACCGGCTTGAACTACCGCCCGGCGACCGCGGACGACTTTTGGGTCGATGACCCGCAGTCGCCACAGTACAACCGCTGGGTCCATGGCAAGCCGGCGGCGAAGTCGTTCGAAAAGCTGTTGCAGCCTGCGTACAAGCTCGCCGCCGTGATCGAGTACAACACCGACCCGGTCGTGCCCGGCAACGGCAGTGCGATCTTCCTGCACGTTTGGAGCGGGCCGGACAAACCGACGGCGGGTTGCGTCGCATTGGCTGAGGCGGATGTGCGGATGTTGCTGCGCTGGCTCGACCGGCGGAAGAACCCGGTCATCGTGTTGAACCCTTCATCACCGCCTTGACGCGCAGCTCGCCGCCCGGCTGCCAGTCGAACGCCACCAGGTCCGCCGGTTCGCCGAACTCGATCCGCGGCACCGGCAGGCCGAGCAACTCCCGCGGCCGCTCGGCCGCCATCGCCACCGCGGCCGGCACGTCAGCCAGTGCCAGGTTCAGGACGTGGCCGACGCACGCATCCAGGAACACCGCCGCCCCGGCGAGGAAGCCGGTGCCCGGCACGACGATCTTCCCGGCCGGGTGGACCTCGAACTGCTGGCCCCAGCAGTCGTACTGGCCCGGCGGTAGACCGGCGAGGCTGCCGGCGTCGGAGATGAGCACCGTCCGGGCGGGTGTCTTGACCCGCAAGACGCTCTTGAGCACGGCCGGCGGCAGGTGGTGGCCGTCGGCGATCACGCTCGCCCACAGATCGTCGGCCGCGAGCTGCTCCCAGACGTAGTTCGGGTGCCGCGGCAGGACGGCGTGCGCCCCGTTGCCCAGGTGCGTGCTCAGCCGCGCCCCGGCCCGGACCGCATCGCGGATGGTTTCCGGCGTGGCCGCGGTGTGGCCGATCGACACCACCACGCTGGCCGCGGTCAGCTTCTCGATGAACGGCAGCGCCCCCGGCAGCTCGGGAGCCAGCGTGACGATGCGGATGCGACCGGCGGCGGCGTCTTGCCAGCGGCGGAACTCGTTCCAGTCCGGCGGGCGGACGTGCGGCTTCGGGTGTGCTCCTCGGGGGCCGTCCTCGGCGGCGATGTACGGCCCCTCCAGGTGGAACGCGGGGATGGCGCGGGCCAGCTCGGGATCACTCTCACACAGGCGGGCGAGGGTGGCGAAGCCGTGGGCCAGGGCGTCGGTGTCTGCAGTGATGAGGGTCGGGCAGAAGCCGCCGGTGCCGTGGCCGCGGCAGGTGTCGGCGACGCGGCGGACCTCGTCGGCGGTGAGGCGGTCGGAGTTGAAGCTGATGCCGTGGGCGCCGTTCACCTGGATGTCGAAGAACGACGGGGCGACCCAATCGGCGGCGTGGTCGGCGGGGGCGGCGGCCGGGTCGGTGACGGCCGCGATGCT
>DASXAN010001087.1:0-2155 GCA_036406755.1 Gemmataceae bacterium | reverse complement strand
CGCCGTTGCTCGCAGGAGCTGTCAGCTCTTTCAACTCCTCACCCCTCACTTCTCACCCCTCACTTGAATTCGCCGGCGACGTACCGCCCGGCCAGTTCGAGGTAGTGGGCGTTGATCCGCCGCGTCCGCTCCAGCCACCGCTGCGGTACTTCCTTGACGACCCGCCCCGGGACGCCGGCTACCACCGACCGCGGCGGCACCACCATCCGCTCCGGCACCACGCACCCGGCGGCGATCAGGCTCTCCGGGCCGATCTCACTTCCGGACAGGATGACCGCCCCCATGCCGATCAGGCAGTTGGCCCCGATCCGCCGGCCGTGCAGGATCGCCCCGTGCCCGGCCACGACCCCCTCCTCGATGTCCTGCGGCACGTCGTAGTCGGTGTGCACGACGACGCCGTCCTGCAGGTTGACGCGGGGGCCGAGGGTGATCCGGGCCAGGTCGCCGCGGACGACGACGTTGAACCACAGGTTGACGCCGGCGGCCAGGTGGACGTCGCCGATGACCAGCGCGGTGTGGGCGAGGTACACGTCGCCCGCCTTCCGCATCAGCGGCTCGCCGGCCATGATTTCACTCTCCGGGGGTCATCGCAAGTATACGAGCTGTTACGGCCCATTTCCCGCGGGCGGCCGGCCGCGGACAATGACGCCATGAAAACGACGGCCCTGATCTGCCCGTTCGCCCTGTTCGGCAGCCCCGGCGCGGCCCAGGGGGCGGAGTTGCTCGCCGACGCGCTGCGCGAGATGCTCAACGACAACCGCCGGGAGAAGCGGCCGACCCGCAGCCGGGCCTACCAGCCGCACGTCCGTATTAGAGAGCTGGAATTCGCCGACACGGCCGCCGTCGCCGGCTGGCGGGAGGCGGCCCGCGCCGCCGCCCGGCAGGCGCTGGCGGCCGGCGACTTCCTGCTCTGGGTCGGCGGCAACCACCTGAGCGTCCTGCCGGTGTACGAGGAATTGGGTGCCCTCGGCGACGCGGCCGTCGTCCAGCTGGACGCCCACCTGGACCTGTACAACCTCAGCGACAGCCCGCCGGACCTGAACCACGGCAACTTCCTCCGCCACGCCGCCGGCCCACTGCCGGCGCTGGTGAACGTCGGCCACCGCGACCTGTTCCTGCCGGAGCGGTCGATCAAGCCGTACTACCGGGCGACGTTCCCGGCATCGGCGCTGGCGGTGGACCCGGCCCCGGCGGTGGCGGCGGTGCGGGAGTTCTGCCAACAAGCCGGCTGGGTGTTCATCGACATCGATTGCGACGTGCTGGACCCGGCGTATTTCCCGGCGACGGCCCACCCGCTGCCGTTCGGCGTGGCGCCGCCACTGCTGTTGCGGCTGATCGACGCGGCGTGGGGCGAGAACGTCTGCGGCGTGGCGGTGAGCGAGTTCGACCCCGGCCGCGACCGCGGCGATCAAAGCCTAAGTGCGCTGGTGTGGCTGCTAGAGTATTTGCTGCTTAAGCAGTATGAGCGAGCTTGACGGCGGCGCGCTTCGGCGACTGGTATCGTAGACCTGCCACCAATCCGAGGGCGAAACCGATGCAAGTCACCGTCGACTGGACTGCTGCGAGTACTGCCGCGTCCCGGGAGCGGCGGCGGTCGCGGCCCACCCGGTCGATCACGCCGCCGCCGCCGACAACCTGGCATTGTCCTGTGTCCTGTGCAACCGACACCCGGGTTCCGACCTGTCGGCTTCTGGTTGCCCTGGCTGGATCATCGAAGAAACATCCGTGGTGCGCCTCGGGTTTGTCGCTTTCTGCCGGCATATCATTTGCTCGCTTTTTAAGATAGATGCATTGTCCGTAAGCGAGATGTGGTCGGACTCAATCCTCCGCTCGTAAGAGCGGTGGAGGCCATCCGGCCGCTCATGGAGAGACGGAAACGCCGTCTGTCCATTTCCGTGCCCCATGAACCGACGTGGTTGAACGCCGGCCCGACCCGTCTCGAACAGGTCTTCACGACCTCGCGCAACGGTGCCGCCAAGTACACTGGCGAGGGAGGGAAACTCTTGCTCGAAGCTGCCCAAGGGAGATCAAGCTACTACTTCAACAGTCTCCTTTGGGGGTGACCTCCATTCAAGGAGTCAGAACCATGGTTCTCCAGCGCGCGCATCATGCCAAGCCGATCGAGAAATGCCCCAACTCCCCGATCTCCAGGGAC
>DASXAN010001086.1:0-3864 GCA_036406755.1 Gemmataceae bacterium | reverse complement strand
GGTGCCGCCGACGAGCACGTCGTCGCCGGCCGCGCCACGGAGGGTGTCGTTGCCGGCGTTGCCGTACAGCCGGTCGGCCCCGTCCCCGCCGTCGAGCACGTCGTTGCCGCCGGCCCCGTAGACCAGGTCGTTGCCGGCCCCGCCGGAGAGCGTGTCGTTGCCCGACCCGCCGACGACCAGATCGTTGCCGGCCCCGCCGGCCAGCACGGCGCCGAGCGGGGCGATGTGCCTGGCGTCCGTGACGGACGTGTCCATGTAGACCTTGTCGTTCCCGGCCCGGCCGTCGACGGCGACGCGGTTGACGCCGGTGTACGACTTGATGACGCCGTTGGCGGAGACGGTCACGGCGTGGGCGGCGGTCTGGCGGACGACGATGATGTCCGCCTTGTCCGTTCCGGTCACGGACAGCACGCCGCGACTGAGCGTGGTACTGACGCCACTGGCGGGGAGTGAGCGGTCCTCGAGGGGTTCGACCCGGAGCCGGCGGTGTGGCCCGAACGGATTCGCCATCGTTCGCCTCCTTGCCGGGGCTGATCCCGCGGCCTTCGCCGGGGGACCCTCCCGCGCCTTCCGTGGGTTGTAGGTCACGTCTCTCTTTGGTAGCGCCTCCCATTGCCCTGCGGCCGCGGGGCCACAGTTTTGGGAGTCGCCCTTATCCCGCGTCGAGGGCGGCCAGCGCCACTGCCAGCCGGCACCCCGCCGCGAACTCCGTCAGGTCCACGAACTCGTCCACCGTGTGGATGGCGTTCTGGCCCGCCCCCAGCGTGACGGTCGGCACCTTGTGCCGGACCAGCCAGTTGGCGTCCAGCCCGCCGTCGGCGACCTTTACGGTCGGCTCCGCCCCCAACTCCGCCACCGCCCGCGAGGCGTGCCGCACCACCGGCGCGGACTCCTTCAGGCGGAACGGGTGGTAGTCCAGCCGGGCGGCGAAGCGGACCTTCGCCTGTCGGCCGGCGGCGTCGCGGACCTGCGTGCCGGCGGCGGCGAACGCCTCCCGGTACGCGGCCGTGATCGCCCGAGCGAACCGCGCCTCGTGGCTGCGCGACTCGCCCTGGACGTGGACGTAGTCGGTGACCACGTTGGTGGCGTCGCCGGCGCTGCGGCCGGCCCGGCCACCGAACACCCCGACGTTACTCGTCCCGGTGACGCGTTCCACGTCGGCTGTTCCACGCCTATTTTCGGCCGAATCGCGGCCGGGCTTGAGCGGGATTCCGGCGTCGGCGCGGTTTTTGACGACTTTGCCGAACCAGCCGTTGCGGACGACGGTGGCGACCGCCAGGGAGGCGACGGCCGTGGCCGAGATCCCCCGGTCCGGGTGAACGCCGGCGTGCGCCGCCTTGCCCAGGATTTCCACGTCCCACCGTTCCGCCCCGACCGCCCCGATTGTGATTTCGGTCGTCGAGCGGCCGTCGAAGTTGAACCCCATCACGGGGTTGCCCAGGTCGGCGACGTCGACGAAGCGCGCCCCCCATAGGCCGCTCTCCTCGCGGACGGTGAACAGCAAGGTCAGCGGCGGGTGCGGCAGCTTGTCCCGCAGGAGCGTCGCCGCCAGCGTCACCAGCACGGCGCAGCCGGTGCGGTTGTCGCCGCCCAGGGCGGTCGGCCCGGCGGCAACGACGCGGGAACCCTTGCGCACCGGCTTCGCCCCGGCGGCGAGCGGGACGGTGTCGAGGTGCGTGCTGAACAATAGCCGCGGCCCGAACCGGGTGCCGGGCAGCGTGACGATCAGGTTGCCGCACTCGGTCGGTAACGGGATGCGGTCGTGGGCGGCGTCGTGGCGGATGGCCGACTTCGGCACGCCGGCCTCGCGCAGCGCGGCCGTGACCTCCCGGGCGATGGCCGCCTCGCGGCCGGTCACGCCCTCGACGGCGAGGAAGCGCATCAGCCGGTCGTAGGCGGCCGCCTCGTCCACGTCGATCACGGGAAGTTCTGCCATGCCGAATCCTGCTCCGCTCCGAGGATTCCGAGTCGCGGCTAACCCGTTAGTTCGCCGCCCACAGGTAGCAGTCGTACTCCTTCCGGCCGCCCCAGTACGGCCGGCGGAACGACCGCCGCAGTTCCCACGACCCGCCCGGCGGCGGGTCCGGCGTGCCGGTCACGGCCAGCCCAGCCGGTCCGGCCGTCGGCGGCAGTTCGCGCCGCGCCTCCGGCCGGCCGCCTTCGTCGTACAGGTCCACCGGCACGTCGTGGCCGCGGGCCAGCAGGTGCCAACGGAAGTGAATCCCCTCCTCGACGTTCAAGGCCGGGCCGCTGTACCAGGCGACGTGTTCCGCCGGGACGGCCGTCTGTTCGACGTACTCCAGTGCCTGCCAGAGCACGGCGGCGCGGGCGGCGAACTTCTCCTGCCGGCCGACGCTGGCCGCGGCCACGACCGCCAGCCCGCCGGCCAGCCCGACCCACGCCGCCCGCCGCCAGGCCGCCGCGGGCACCGCCGCCACGCTGCTCAGCAGTCCCGCCAGCATCAGGTCCAGGCCCCACACGCCCGGCATGGTGTACCGGCCGGACACCGCCGGGATCGGCAGGTACACGGCCAGCCCGGCCGCCAGCAGCAGCGCCCCGGCCGGCAGCAGTGTCGTGAACGGCGCCGCCGGCCGCACGCCTGACCGCCGCGCGACCGCGAGTGCCGCCAGCGCCAGCACCAACCCCACGCCCACGAATTCCACGCTCTCCGCCCCGGCCAGCGAGCGGAGCAGCCGGCCGAGTTGGGCCAGCGTCGGGCCGCTCGGCGGGTACTGGCCGGCGTGCCAGTGCAGTCGAAAGTAAACGTAGTGGGCAACCGGAAGCGGTAATGTCAAACACAGTGCCGCCGCGGATCTTCCGTGCCGGCGGAGCCCGTCCCGCCAGCCGGCCCCGTCGGCGTACAGCCGCAAGTAGACCTGGGCCGGCACCAGGGCGGCGAACGTGTTCTTGCACCCCAGCGCCAGGACGACGCCGACGGCGGAGGCGAGGTCCCACGGCCAGGCCCGGTCGCTCCGGTTGGCCCGGGCGGCGCACCACAGGGCGGCCAGGGCGTACGGCATGGCCACGCCCTCTGACAGTGTCAGACTTGTCCAGATTTCGTTGCGGTACGGGTTCCAGAAGGCCAGGGCGGCGACGAACAGGGCGGCCGCCGGCCGCACCCGCAACTCCCGTAGCAGCGCTAGTAGTGCGGCGACGGCGACGCCCGACCAGACCAGCCGGGCCAGCCGCCACCACCACGGGTCGGCCCGGAACAGCTCGGCGGCCAGGTCCCAGTGGGCCCACAGCACCGGCCGGAACGGGCCGAGGTGCTCGTAGTTGGCCACGACCTTGTCCCAGACGAGGTGCAGCCGGTCCGCGGCCGGCATGGGCGGGGCCGGGTAGACGAGGTTGCCGTCGTCGATGAAGTCGAACCGGGTGCCGAGGGTCGGCAGGTAGACAAGTGGGACGGCGACGGCGGCGAGGAAGACCAGCTGCGGCGCGAACCGCCGCGGGGCCGGTGCGAGCGTCGGGTTCATGTGTGCGCATCCTTGCGTACCCGTGCGCCGCTCCGTGGCGCACGACCCCCACGCCGGGCGTATACCAAAGGCGGTCGGCGTTAGGCTAGACGAGATTGAAGTCCGACCTCGGAGAACGACGCTTAACCCGCCCCGTCCCGCCCTCGCCGTTCCTCCAAGAGTGCCTGGAGTTCGGCCAGAGCCTCCAAGTCTTTGGGCCGGCCGGCGGCTCGCTTCAACTGGATCAGCCGCTCGAGTGTGACCACCCTGAACTTCGCACTGAACGCCTCAATCTCTTGAGAAAATGGCAGCACGTCGGCGTATGCGCCCCCGCCCGACACCTCACCTAGTAGGTCGAGGTCACCGAGCGTGGTGGTCAGCGTGAAATTCAAACCGGCCCGGACGGTCC
>DASXAN010001085.1:0-1876 GCA_036406755.1 Gemmataceae bacterium | reverse complement strand
CGCGAAGAAGCGGAGCTTGACGAGCTGAGCGGCGAGGGGATCGATCGCCTCCAGGCGTCTCAGGGCTTCGTCCAGCGCCTCCAGGTCCTCGCCAGGCTCCGGCGTTGCCAGGCACGACTCGTCCAGGCTCACGCGCCGGTGGGCTCCCCCGTGCCGGACGCGCTTCTTGCGGCGGGCGTTCTCGATGAGGATGCGGCGCATGGCCTCGGCCGCGGCGGCGAAGAAATGGTTGCGGCCGTCCCAGGGCCGGTCCGGATCGGCACCGACCAGCCGCAGGTACGCCTCGTGGACCAGGGCGGTGGCCTGGAGGGTCTGGCCCGGCTTCTCGGCGGCCAGCCGGGCGGCCGCGAGCTGACGCAACTCGTCGTAGACGAGCGGGAGCAGCTCGGCGGCGGCCTTCGGGTCCCCGGTCGCGGCGGCGTCGAGTAGTCGGGTGACATCGGCCATGACCGCCAACCTACCGCGCCCGCACCCGGCCCGCCACGCGGCGTGGCGTCGCGGGCGGGCGAGAATCACTCCACCCATGACAGGGATCGGCGGCTGGCCGAGCCCCGCTGCGCGGGAAACCCCAAACTCGAAATCCCAAATCCCAAACGAAAAGGCCCGCGGCGGCTCATGGCCGTCGCGGGCTTTGTCGTTTGGGACTTGGTGCTTGGGTCTTGGAGTTTACCGCGGAGCGGTTAAGCCAGGGCGTGCGTGTTGCCGATCATGTAGCCGCGCAGGTTGATGAAGTGGGCCACGCACCGCGCCCGCCAGCGGGCGTCCGTCGCCGGCGTGCCGTCGCCGGGGCGGAACAGGACGCTGATGTTCAGCAGGCTCTCCCGCTCGTCGTGCTGCTGCAGGTGCAACTCCAGGATGATCGGCCCCGACCGGCGGCCGAACCCCAGCCACGACAGCCGACCCGTCGGGGCCGCCGACGCCGCGGCCGGCAGCCGCACCCGGATCAGCCCCGGCACGCTCTCCAGCACCTGCCCGTTGGCGTCGTGGACGTAGCCCCGCAGCTTCACCAGGGCCACCGCCGCCGGCATCCACGCGTCCAGGGTGAACAGGATGGCGTTCGGGTCGTCCGGCGGGGTGATGTACGTCGGCTGCTGGAACGGCTTGTCCGGGCCACGGTCTTCGGGATCGCCGATCGGCAGCGGGGCCGGCGGCGGCAGGGCCGACCCGGCGGCGGCCAGGGCGGCGTCGTACTCGGCCGCCAGCTCCCGGGCCGACTGCGGCCGGTCGCCCGCGTCCTTCTCCAGGCACCGCAGCACCACCCGCTCGACCTCCGGCGACACCCACTCCCCTGCCCCGACGTCGGCGAACGGCAGCGGCGGCTCGGTGGCGTGGGCCAGCAGCATGTCCATCGGGTTGGGGCCGGGGAACGGCAGCCGGCCGGTGAGCAGCTCGTACAGGATCACGCCGACGGCGTACAGGTCGCCGCGGTGGTCCATCGCCTCGCCGCGGACCTGCTCCGGGCAGATGTACGCCGGCGTGCCGATGGCGAAATCGACGTTCGTGTCGGTCACTTTCTTGAGCGTGTCCGGGTCGATCTCCTTGGCCAGGCCGAAGTCCATGACCTTGACCTTCTCCCGCGGCGTCTCGGCGTCCACGACCATGAGGTTGGCCGGCTTCAGGTCGCGGTGGATGATCCGCTGGTCGTGGGCGACCTGGAGCACCTCGCAGAGCTGGCTCAGCAGCCGGCCGACGCGGGCGGGGGTGAACCGGCCGTTCTTGGTCAGCAGAGAGTCCAGGTTTACCCCGCGGATGTACTCCATGATGATGCACGGGCCATTCGGGTCGCTGAGCGAGGCGTCGAAGAGGGCGACGACGTAGGGATGCTGGAAGCGCGCCATCAGCAGCATTTCGCGCTGGAAGCGCTCGCGGAATTTCT
>DASXAN010001084.1:0-6348 GCA_036406755.1 Gemmataceae bacterium | reverse complement strand
AGGTCGTCAGCTACGAAGTGCCGCTAGGCATGTGCGTCGTCGTGCCGGTGCTGCTGGCCGGCACGATGGACCTGGTGACGATCGGCCAGATGCAAGCGGGCTGGTTCACCAACTGGTTCGTATTCCACGACCCGTTCACGTTCATCACGTTCTGGGTCTATTTCACCTGCGCGACGGCGAGCGTGAACCGCGCGCCGTTCGACCTGGCCGAGGCCGAAAGCGAGCTGGTTGCCGGCTTTCACACCGAGTACTCGGGCTTACGGTGGAGCATCTTCTTCATGGCCGAGTACGGCTCGATGTTCGCCGTCAGCGGCATCGCCGCCATCCTGTTCCTGGGCGGCTGGCACACCGGCCTGCTCCCCCACGACCTGAGCGAGATGCTGCCCGGCACCTGGGGATGGGTGGTCGGCAACCTGATCAACGTGGCCGTCTTCATCCTCAAGGGGTGGCTGCTGGTGTTCGTGATGATGTGGCTGCGGTGGACGCTGCCGCGGCTGCGGATCGACCAGGTGATGATGACCTGCCTGAAGTACCTGCTGCCGATTGCCTGCGTGCTGCTGCTGGGCGTGACCGTCTGGCAGCTCGCGATTCCGCCGGCGGCGCGGCAGGTGGTGGCGTACGTGATCACGGCCCTGAGCGTGCTGGGGTTGGTGGTGTTCGTGTACAAGGTGCTGACGACGGCCCCGCCGGCCGGCATGATCCCGCCGAGCATGGAGGGCCCGGTACCGGGGTCGGCGGAGCCGGCGAAGGTGGGGTAGAAAAAAGGCCCACCCGACGCTGCGGGTGGGCTTTGGGAGTGAGCATGACCTACTCGGCCGCCCTGTTCTGGATCATCGCTTCCCTGACCGGGGCCAGCGCCGTCATGGTCGTGGTCACCCAGAACATCGTCCGGGCGGCGGTGTGGCTGCTGTTCACCCTGGTCGGCACCTGTGGCGTCTATTTCCTGCTCGGGGCCGATTTCGTCGCCGCCACCCAGCTGATCGTCTACGTCGGCGGCACCCTGGTGCTGGTCGTGTTCGGCGTCATGCTCACCGCCCAGGGGCCGTTCGTGTCCATGCGGGCCGGGGCCGGCGAGTGGGCCGGGGTGACGATCGTCGGCTTGATCTTCTTCGGCCTTCTGGCCGCCACCGCCGGGCTGAACCCGTGGCCCGGGACCACCCCGCCGCCCGCGTTGCCACCGCTCGACGTCACCACGTCCCCGTCCACCGTCCAGCTCGGGGCGGCGTTCCTCGGGGTCGCCGACGCGGTCCCGCGGGAGTTCCCGAAGCGGGACCCGGACACCGGTGACGTCCTCGTCGACCCGAAGACCGGCAAGCCGCAGCTCGAGCCGGCCCGGGTCACCGGCGTGCCGGCCAAGGACCCGCAGGGCAAGCCGATCACCCCGCCGGCGCGGGAGCAGGCGGCGTACCTGCTGCCGTTCGAGATCGTCTCCGTGCACCTGACCGTCGTGCTCATCGGCGCCGCCTACCTGGCCCGGGCCAAGCGCCGCCGGGAGGTGTCCGCGTGATCGGCCTGACCCACTACCTGGTCCTCGGCGCCTTGCTGTTCGTGTGCGGCGTCGTCTGCATGGCGGTGAAGCGGAACGCCATCGGCGTGCTGATGGGCGTCGAACTGGTGCTCAACGGGGCCAACGTCAACTTCGTGGCGTTCGCCAGGTACAACCCGATCTTCGGGCTGGAGGGGCACGTGTTCGCCCTGTTCGTGATCGTCATGGCGGCGGCCGAGGCGGCCATCGCCCTGGCGATCGTGCTGAACTTTTACAACAACCACACGTCCGTGGACATCGACACGGCCGAGGAACTGCGGGGCTGACCCCAAGCCCACCCGCGGCGGCGGGTGGGGCTTCGGAACCCACCCGGTGCCGCGGGTCGGCTTTGACGGGATGAGTTCATGCCGAATTTTGCCGAAAACCCGGGCCTGCTGTACGTCGTGGCGACGCTGTTGCCGCTGGCGTCGTTCGTCCTGCTGTTGCTGGCCGGCGGGCTGAAGAACTTCGGCCGGGCCCACCGCGACACCGACTGGGGCGCGTCCCTGTACCGGGCCTGCGGCGGCGACACCCCCGGCAAGGGCGGGGCCTACCTCGCCACCGCCGCCATCGGCCTGGCCTGCGTGCTAAGCGTCGTCGGCCTGTTCAAGTTCCTCGGCGGGCACCACGTCGTCCCGGCCCCGTCGCACCCCGCGCACCACGGCCACGGCGAGGCCGCCGTCCACGCCCAGGAACACGAGCACGCCGAGGAGGCGGCCGCCGCCCACGAGACGGCCTGGCAGGGCCGCCTCACCTGGGCCGGGCTGTCCGCCGCCCCCGGCTCGAAGGACGCCGACCGCCCCGGCATACGGCTGGAGCTGGGATACTACATCGACCACCTCGCGGCCGTCATGTTCGCGATGGTCACGTTCATCGCCACCCTCATCCACGTCTTCGCCCTCGGCTACATGGCCGACGAGACCAACGAAACCGTCGAGGACCACCACGCCGTCGTCCACGAGGAGACGGCCGAGGCGCACGGCCACCACCATGACCACGCCCACTTCCGCCGCCGCGGCCGGTACGGTCGGTTCTTCATGTTCTTTTCGCTGTTCTGCTTCTCGATGCTCAACCTGATCCTGGCGGACAACCTGTTCCAGGTGTTCATCAGCTGGGAGCTGGTCGGCCTCTGCTCGTACCTCTTGATTGGCTTCTACTACGAGCGGCAAAGCGCCTCCGACGCGGCCAACAAGGCGTTCATCACCAACCGCGTCGGCGACATCGGGTTCATCGTCGGGCTGATGATCGTCTGGACCTACCTGGGCACGTTCAACTTCCAGGAGGTGTTCAAGCGGGTCCGCGCCCCGATGACCGACTCGCACGGCGACCCGGCCGGCAAGCTGGCCGGCCAGATCGTCCGCGGCACCCCGGCGGCCGACCGGCCCGGCGAGCTGGACGTCACCCCGGCCGGGCCGGTGGCCGTCCTGTACCCGGCCCACCCGCCGGAGCACTTCCACCCGGTCGCCGACCCGGACGACCGGGTGATCGTGGACCCGGACAGGCAGGCGAAGCTGGACGCCCCGCAGTACCGGTCGATGCCGTACTGGATGCTGGTCGTGGCCGGGCTGGGGGTGTTCCTCGGGTGCGTCGGCAAGTCGGCCCAGTTCCCGCTGCAGGTGTGGCTCCCGGACGCGATGGAGGGGCCGACGCCGGTCTCGGCGCTGGTCCACTCGGCGACGATGGTGGCGGCCGGCGTCTACCTCGTCGGCCGGTGCTTCCCGCTGTTCACCGCCGAGGTGCTGCTCACCATCGCCTACACCGGCGGGATCACGCTGTTCGTCGCCGCGACGATCGCCGTCGTCGCCCACGACATTAAGAAGGTGCTCGCCTACTCGACCATCTCGCAGCTCGGCTACATGATGCTCGCCCTCGGCGTCGGCGGGTGGGTGGCCGGCCTGCTGCACCTCTTGACGCACGCCTTCTTCAAGGCCCTGCTCTTCCTCTGCTCCGGCGCCGTCATCTACGGCTGCCACCACGAGCAGGACATGCGGAAGATGGGCGGGCTGCTCGCGAAGATGCCGGTCACGGCGTGGACGATGTTCGTCGGCGTGCTGGCCATCGCCGGCGTGCCGCTGATGAGCGGCTGGTACTCCAAAGACGCGATCCTCGCCGAGTCGCTGGCCTACGGCCTGGTCCGGCCGCGGCACATGCTGCTGCTGATCCTGCCGCTGGTCACGGCCGGGATCACCTGCTTCTACATGTTCCGCCTGTGGCTCATGACCTTCACCGGCGAGCCGAAGGACCACCACGTTCACGAGCACGCCCACGAGTCGCCGCGGGTGATGACCGTGCCGCTCGTCATCCTGGCGGTGTTCGGCGTCGGGGTGGCGTGGGGCTCGCCGCTGTGGAACGCGGAGGCCAGCTTCCTCGGCCGCATCCTACTGTCCGCCCAGCCATCGGCCGTCACCGCCGACTTCGCCCCGCTACACGCCACCGCCCACGACACCCTGGCCGTCTACCACGACCTGGCCGGGTTGATGGCCCTCGGCGCGGCCGGCATCGGGACGATATTCGCCGTGCTGATCTACTACCTCCGCCGGTTCGACCCGGCCGACACGGCCGAGCAATTCCCCGGAATCTACCGCCTGCTGAGTGCGAAGTGGTACTTCGACGAGTTCTACAGCGTCATGGCGGTCCGCCCGGCGCTGGTCGTGGCCGGGTGGTGCCGGTGGTTCGACACGGTCGTCATCGACGGGGTCGTGGACGGGCTGGCCCGGCTGACGGTCCGCGTGGCGCGGCGGGGCGGGGCCTTCGACAACGGCGTGGTGGACGGGCTGGTGAACCTGGTGGCCAACGTGACGTACGCCGTCGGGGCGGCCCTGCGGCGGGCGCAGACCGGGTTCATCCGCAGCTACATCCTGTTTTTGGCGCTGGCGGCCGTGGGGATGTTCGCGGCCCTGACCTGGTTCGTGAGCCTGGCGGTGGCGCGGTGAGTGAGTGAACCCTCCAAGCCCACCCGCGGCGGCGGGTGGGTGACGCAGAACCTACCCGGGCGACCCGCAAGCGGGTACCCCGCGGGTGGGCTTGGGGATTGAGAGATTTCCCGATGATCGAAACCGACCTGCTCTGGATGACCGCCCTGACGTTCACGCCCACCGTGTTCGCGCTCCTCATCATGTTCGTCCCGAAGGGGCGGGAGGAGGTGATGCGGTGGCTGGCCCTGTTCGGCTCCGCCATCACGCTCGCCGTCAGCATCATCGTCCTGATCGGCTACCTCGACCTGCCCGGCGTGACGATCCCCGGCGGGCTGTCGTCGCTGGAGGCCCGGGCCGACACGGCGGCCGCCGCCCAGGCGGTGCAGACCAGCCCGGCCACCGGCACGGCCACCGGCCTGCGGCCGCCGGACTCCCGCGACTGGGTCGCCAGCGTCCCGTGGATCCGGCAGTTCAACATCGACTACTTCCTCGGCGTGGACGGGATCAGCGTCCCGCTCATCCTCCTGACCACCGGCCTGAGCTTCCTCGCCATCATCGCGTCGTGGGGGATCGAGAAGTACGTCAAGGGCTACCTCATGCTGTTCCTCCTCCTGGAAACCGGCATGGTGGGATGCTTCGTCGCCCTGGACTTCTTCCTGTTTTACATCTTCTGGGAGGTGATGCTCCTGCCGATGTACTTCCTCATCGGCGTCTGGGGCGGGCCGCGGCGGGAGTACGCGGCCATCAAGTTCTTCCTGTACACCCTGCTCGGCAGCGTGTTCATCCTGATCGCGCTGTTGGGCTTCTACTTCACCGACGTGCGGGACTTCGCCCCGGCCGCGGCGAAGCAGCGGGCGACCGAGCGGGCCGTCGCCGCCGGCCGGCCGGCCGCCGCCTGGCGGGCCTACGCCGCCGACGAGTACCACACCTTCGACCTGGTCGTGCTGGCCAAGGCCGGGCGGGCCGCCATGCTCCAACTGACCGGCCAGACCGACCGGGTGCTCGACGACCTGGCCAAGGCGGCCAAGGACCGCGCCGCCGCCGACCGGGGCGCCCCGGCGTTCGACCGGGAGGCGGCCCGCAAGCGGCTCGAAGGACAGGCCTTCTTCAACAGCCCGACGTTCCAGGTGACGATGTTCCTGCTGTTGTTCGTCGGGTTCGCCATCAAGGTGCCGGTCTTCCCGTTCCACACCTGGCTGCCGGACGCCCACGTCGAGGCGCCGACGCCGATCAGCATGATCCTGGCCGGGGTGCTCTTGAAGCTCGGCGGGTACGGCATTCTCCGCATCGCCTACCCGATCTGCCCGTGGGCGGCCGCGTACCTGGCCTGGCCGCTGGCCGTGTTCGGCGTCATCAACATCGTCTACGGGGCGTTCGCCGCCATGGCCCAGACCGACTTCAAGAAGCTGGTCGCGTACAGCTCCGTCAGTCACATGGGCTACGTCATCCTCGGCATCGCCGTGTGGTCGGCCGCCGGGTCGCAGTTCTGGTCGTGGGGCATGAACGGGGCCATGTTCCAGATGATCGCCCACGGCGTCACCAGCGCCGGCATGTTCTTCCTGGTCGGCGTCATCTACGACCGGGCCCACCACCGCAATCTCGACAACTTCCGCGGGCTGATGGAGCCGATGCCGCTGTACGGCGGGGTCAGCGCCATCATCTTCTTTGCGGCGATGGGCCTGCCGGGGATGTGTGGGTTCGTCGGCGAGGTCATGGTGGTGCTGGCGGCGTGGAACTTCTCGAAGGTGCTGGCCGTGCTCGCCGCCCTGACGGTGGTGCTGACGGCCGCGTACATCCTGTGGACCGTCCAGCGGGTCTACCTCGGGACCAACCCGGCGTACAAGGACTACCGCGACATGACCCCGCGGGAAGTGACGATCGCCGCCCCGCTGGTGGTGCTGTCGGTGG
>DASXAN010001083.1:0-1998 GCA_036406755.1 Gemmataceae bacterium | reverse complement strand
TGCGCCCGAAGCTGCGCCTGCCGGCGTCGGCGGCCGGCGGCCTCGTCGTCGGGTGCTACGTCGTCTGGAGCCTGTTCGCGTCGCCCGCCAAGGATCATCTGACCACCGGCTTCGATCGGCGGTATGCGACCGACGTCGCCGCCGTCGGTCGGATCGTCCCCGCGGGGGCCCTGGTCGGCGCGCTGAACATGTCCGGCCCGCTCCGGCTCTACGGCCGCTTTCAGTCGTTCTTCTGGTGTCACGGCGACACGGTGGCGCTGCTTCGCTGGGCCATCGACGCGGGACGCCCGGTCTACACGGCCCTCGACGACGTCCAGCTGCGGTGCAACCCCGAGGCGGCCGACCTGGCTGCCCACTTCGGCTACGACATCAACGTCCTCGGCACGCTCTCCTTCGGGCAGAGCATCCACCGGATCGGTCCGCCCTGATCGGCTGTCTCGGGCCATGGTCCTCGATCTGAGATTCCGTGCTGCCAGCGCGGCCCGCTTTCACCGGCGATCCGCAGGGCGTGACGCCGGCGGCGACGGCGGCCGGACGGCGGCCGGACGGCGGCCGGACGGCGGCCCTGCGCCACTGACCGTTCGGATTCGGTCACGGCAAAGTTCGGGTTTGCGCCGCGCCCCGGCGCCGCGCCTGGGTTTCCAGGCGATCGCGCTGTTCTCGGCCGGGCGCTTCCGTATGTTCGGGCGCTGCCGATGACTCTCCTTCGCGTCTGCGCCGCCTCCTGCGCGTTCGCCGTGCTGGCCTGCGTCTCCTCGAGCAGGCCCAGCCAGAGCGCGGGTCAGGGCGGCGCCGGCGGCGTCGACGCCGGGGACGACGGCGGCGGCCCGAGCTGCGGCGTGCCCGCCAGCTTCCACTGGTCCTCGACGGGACCGCTGCTCGGCCCGCAGTCGGACGCCACCCATGCCCTCACGTCCATCAAGGATCCGTCGGTGGTCTACTTCAACGGCAAGTGGCAGGTGTTCGTCAGCACCGTGACCGCGGCCGGCAGCTACAACATGGCCTACCTCACCTTCCCCGACTGGGACCACACGGCGGACGCGACCTTCTATTACCTGGACCAGACGCCCGGCCTGGCCGGGTACCACGCCGCGCCCGAGGTCTTCTTCTTCACCCCGCAGAACAAGTGGTACCTGGTCTACCAGTCGGGGCCGCCCACCTACTCGACCAACGACGACATCGAAAACCCCGCCGGCTGGTCGGCGCCGTCGCCCTTCTACGCCGCCGAGCCGTCAACCGTCACCCAGAACAAGGGGACCAGCGGCGGCTGGCTCGACTTCTGGGTGATCTGCGACGACGCCAGCTGCTTCCTCTTCTTCTCCGACGACAACGGCAACTGGTATCGGGCCCAGACCACGGTGGCCGCCTTCCCGCGCGGCTTCGGCGAGCCGGTGGTGGTGATGTCGGACCCGGACAAGGGGCGCCTCTTCGAGGCCAGCAACGTCTACAAGCTGAAGGGGACGGACAAGTACCTGGCGCTGGTGGAGGCCTTCGACGCTGGCTCGAGCTACAAGCGCTACTTCCGGTCATGGACCGCCGACACGCTCGACGGGACCTGGACGCCGCTCCAGGACACCTACGCGATGCCCTTCGCCTCGACGGCGAACGTGACCTTCACGGAGCAGCCCCCCTGGAGCGCCGACGTCAGCCACGGCGAGATGATCCGCGACGGCCACGACGAGCACCTCGTCGTCGACACCTGCCACCTCCAGTACCTCTACCAGGGCGTGGATCCCACCATGTCCAGCCTCCCCTACAACAGCCTGCCCTGGCGCCTGGCCCTGATCACCGCAACGAACTGAGGTCAGGGGACGTTGAGCTCGAAGGCCAGGCAGTAGTTGGGCTGGGCGACTCCCGTCGTGGATCCCACGAACGGGTCCGAGTCGCGCAGCTGGCCCCAGCGGGCGCTGCCGCCGGGACGCAGGGCGCCGCCGGCCGTGGCGGCGTAGGCGACCACCAGCGGCGTGGCGGGGAGGTCGGCAGCGCAGGTGATGTGGA
>DASXAN010001082.1:0-21153 GCA_036406755.1 Gemmataceae bacterium | reverse complement strand
TCGGGCCGCCGCCGTGAAGCTGCTCAGCTCGGCGGCCTTGGCGAACGTCACGAGGTGGGGAAGCGGCACGTCCCCGGAGGCCGCGGCAGTTCCGCCCGCCCGTGTTTGTGGCGGGGTCGTTAAGCTGTCGGTGCGTCGAATCTGACCGGACATCATGGCTTGACGGCGAACACCTTGACGCTGGCGGCGTACTCGTTGACGTTGTACCGGCTCAACAGGTCGGCAAGCCGATCGTGCAGGTCACTCGCGCATGCCGGGCCGCAATAGCCCGAGTCCGGCACGACCGGCAGACCGGTCGCTGAGGCCATCGCCGGGGAACAGCACCCGGACTGGTTCTCGACCTTCGCGTAGGCGTTCAGGTCGGCCCCTGTGTCGATGACCTCGACGTGGGCAAACCCGGCCTCGATCAGCCCCCGGCGGTAGTCGTCAGTCATGATCGCGCCGGCGATGCAGCCGATGTAGGCCATCAGGTCGTTGCCGACCTCCGCCGGTAGCGGCTTTTTCAGGGCGATGTCGCTGACGGCCAGCCGCCCGCCCGGCCTGAGCACCCGGGCGACCTCCCGGAACACCGCCGGCTTGTCCGGGGCTAGGTTGATGACGCAGTTGGAGATGACGCAGTCCGCCGAGCCGTCCGGCAGGGGTAGCCGGTCAATGGTGGTGTGGTGGAACTCGACGTTCGCCGCCCCGGCCTTCGCGGCGTTCTGGCGGGCCAGGTCGAGCATCTCCGGCGTCATGTCGATGCCGATCGCCTTGCCCGTCGGCCCGACCTTCTGGGCCGCCAGGAGCACGTCCAGCCCGCCGCCGCAGCCCAGGTCCACGACGACCTCGCCGGGCTGCAGGTTCGCCGTCGCGGTCGGGTTGCCGCAGGACAGGCCCATGTTCGCCCCGGCCGGGATGGACGCCAGCTCCTCGGCCGAGTACCCGAACGCCTCGGCCACGGCCCGGACGCCCGCGTGGTCGCTGGAGAGTCCGCTGGCGGCGACGGCCCCGTACTTGGACTGCACCGCCTCCCGGATGTCGCCCGCCATGTCGGTTTCCTCACAGGCTTGCCAGCAGGCCCTTCACCTTACGCTCGATCAGGTCCCGGACCGCCCGGAACTGGTCGGGCGGCAGGTCCTTCGGGTCGGGGATCTGCCAATCGACCCGCTGCTTCGCCCGGACCAGCGGGCAGGCGTCCCCGCACCCCGTCGTCACCGCCGCGTCAAACTCTTGGTCGTTGAAGTTGTCCAGCCCCTTGGACGAATGGGCGGTCAGGTCGTACCCGGCCTCCCGCATCGCCTCGACCGCCTTCGGGTCGATCCGCCCCGACGGGCGGGACCCCGCGCTGACGGCCTCGACACAGTCGCCGCCGTGGACGGGGCGAACGCCTCGGCCATCTGGCTGCGGTTGGAGTTCGCCACGCACACGAAGATGACCCACTCACCGCCGCATCGGTCACAGGGCGTTTCCAGTTGCGGGATTTCCTACCGGCGGGGAAGGTGGTTTTGTCTCATCGGTGACTCGGGTATGAACCAGCCAACTATTGACGGCTTTGATTGGCCGGCCACGGACGCGGGCAAATGAGCAAGGGCAAACAATCGTTCCATGTTGGCCATGAACGCGAGGCCGACAGTCATCACCCGAGGGTACGTCTCATCGAGATCGATCTTCAAGTCGGAGGATTCCACCCAATTGATGACCTCGATATACCGAAGTTCGCGCAGTTGCCCTGCCGCTTCATCAGGCACGGCCGCATACCCCTGACGGGTGCGCCCGCCCCGGCCGACAGAGGGGTATGACCTGCCACACCGGGGCGAGCCGTCCGGGGATCAGCCGGACACCCGATGAGAGTCATTGTACGGTTGCGGACGGATTCGCGTCGCGCCATATTTGTGCAACCGGTCCCATATTTGTGCAGGGGACCGTAGTTGTGCAAAGCCACCGTCGCACTCCTGGCCCTGCCGGCGACTTACCAGGTCGGCGCCCTCGTCCCGGTGGGCCGCGATACGCGGCAGGCCGGCACAGGCGGTCACATCCGCCCCGGGGTCCCCCCGATGAATCGGCGTCCTAACCGCCGATCAGGCTGTAGAGCAGGAGGGCCAGCACGAACGTCGTCAGGCCGACGTACAGGTAGTCCCGCCAGCGGGCGAAGGCGGCGATCGACAGGGCCACGCGGGCGATCGGCGTGGCGATCAGGGCGAGGAGGCCGACCGCGATGACGGCTCGGTCATCGCCCGCTCCCACCCGCCAGTGGCCCGCAAACGCCGGGCCGGGCACCGGACCGCCGACGGTATGATGCCGGCGGCGGCCTGGCCGGTGGCCTCCATCTTGGGTGCCGTATGAACCAGAAACTCCTGCTGCGGGTCACGGCCCCGGCCGTGGCGGTCGGGGTGCTCCTCCTGGCCACCTGCTTGGCCGGCGTTCGCTACATCAACCGGCTGCACCGCGGCCTGGCCGACGTGCTGAGCGAGAACGTCACCAGCGTGCAGGCGGCCCAGGAACTGGAGATCCGCGTCCGCCAACTTCGGTTCCACAACCTGCTCTACCTGCTGGAGCCGACCGCGAAGCGGCTCGAACCCATCCAAGCGGACGAGGGCCGGTTTGAGGCGGCGCTTGAGGTGGCACGGGCGTCCGCGGACACGCCCGAGGAACAGGACTGCATCCGGGCGGTCGAGTCCGGGTACGACCAGTATCGGCGGGAGCAGGCCGATCTGCGGGCCGCCGCCGCGGCCGGCCGGCGGCCCACCAACCTGCCGCAACTCGCGGACACCCACCCCGTCCAGCTCGTCGTCGATCCGTGTCTGGAGCTGTCGCGGATCAACCGGGAGAAGATGCAGGAAGCCGCCGCCGAAAGCCAGCGACAAGCGAGTCAGGGCAGCGTCGCCCTGATCCTGCTCGGCCTGGTCGGACCGGTCGGCGGCCTGGTCATGGGGTACGGCGTGGCCCGCGGGCTGCGGCAGTCAATCTACCGGCTGAGCGTCCGGGTGCAGGACATGGCCCACCATCTCGACCGGGACGTGGCTACCGTCAGCGTCGCCGCCGGCGGCGACTTCCAGAGCCTAGACCAGCAGATGCAGTACATCGTTCGCCAAGTCGAGGCGGTCGGGGAGCGGCTCCAGCAGCAGCAACGGGATCTAATGCGCGCGGAACAGCTGGCCGCTGTCGGCCAGCTCGCCGCGGGCGTCGCCCACGAGGTCCGCAACCCGCTCACCGGGATCAAGATGCTGGTTGAGGCCGCCCAGCGGCCGGCCAACCCGCGGCCGCTGGACGCCGAAGACCTCGGCATGATCCACCGGGAGATCGGCCGGCTGGAGCAGACGGTCCAGGGGCTGCTCGACTTCGCCCGCCTGCCGCCTCCACAGCGGTCTTGGTGCGATGTGCGGGCCCTCGTTCAGCGGGCTTGGGAGCTGGTGCGGGCGCGGGCCGACCGCCAGGGTGTGACGTTGGAGGTGGCGGCACCGCCCCGACCGGTCGCCATGTTCGTGGACTGTAGCCAGATGCACACGGTATTCGTCAACCTGTTCCTGAACGCCCTGGACGCGATAACCGGCGGCGGGCGGATCGACGTGGCGTGGGACGCAACTCCGGATGGCTTGGTCCGCCTGTCCGTCGCCGATTCGGGGATGGGCATTCCGGCCTCGGTGGCCGATCGCCTGTTCACTCCGTTCGCCACCACCAAGCCGACCGGCACCGGGCTGGGCCTGTCGCTGTCCGCCCGGATCGTGCAGGAGCACGGCGGGACGATCCGCGGCGAGAACCCGCCGGCCGGCGGCGCCTGCTTTACGATCGAGCTGCCCGAACCGCATACGGAGAACGGCCGTGCCGACCCTGCTGGTCGTTGACGACGAGGAGAGCGTCCGCTACTCCTTCCGCCGCGTCTTCGGCGGAGAGGGCGTCACCGTCCTGACCGCCGCCACCGCGGCCGATGGGCTGGCCCAGGCCCGCGAACACGACCCGGACGTCGTCGTCCTCGACCTCCAGCTGCCGGACAAGTCCGGCCTGGCCGTCTTCGATGAACTCCGCGCCGACTCGCCCCGGTTGCCGGTCGTGTTCATCACCGCCCACGGCACCACCCAGACGGCCATCGAGGCGATGAAGGGCGGGGCGTTCGACTACCTGGTCAAGCCGGTGGACCTGGAGCGGATCAGCCAGGTGCTCCACCGGGCATTCGACGCCGCCCGGCTGATGCGGGTGCCGGCCGTGCTGCCGCCCGCCGAGCCGGCCGACGAGATCGTCGGCCACAGCCCGGTCATGCAGGAGATGTGCAAGGCGATCGGCCGGGTCGCCCCGCAGGATGTCAACGTCCTGATCCTGGGCGAGAGCGGCACCGGCAAGGAGCTGGTGGCCCGGGCCGTCTACCAGCACTCCCGGCGGGCCGACAAGCCGTTCCTGGCGATCAACTGCGCCGCCATCCCGGAGACGCTCTTGGAGAGCGAACTCTTCGGCCACGAGAAGGGGGCCTTCACCGGCGCGGACCGCCAGCGGGTCGGCAAGTTCGAACAATGCCGCGGCGGGACACTCCTGTTGGACGAGGTCGGCGACATGCCGCTCGCCCTCCAGGCGAAACTCCTCCGCGTCCTGCAGGAGCAACGGTTCGAGCGATTGGGCGGGACCGAGACGGTGCGGGCGGACGTCCGCGTGCTGGCCGCAACCAACCAGGACCTGCCGCGGCTCGTGGCCGACGGCCGGTTCCGCAAGGACCTGTACTACCGTCTGAACGTCGTCTCCGTTCGCGTCCCGCCACTCCGCGAACGGCGGGAGGACATCCCCGAGCTGGCGAACTACTTCCTGTTCCGCTACGACCGGGAGTTGGGGCTGGACCTCCGCGGTTTCGCCCCGGAGGCGCTGGACCTGCTGCATGCCTACGACTGGCCGGGCAACGTCCGCGAACTCCAGAGCGCCGTCAAACAGGCGATGGTGAACGCCTCCGGCCACCTCATCATCCCGGAGTTCCTACCGGAGCACTTGCTCGGCCGGACTGAGCTGGTCGCCGCTGCTGATGCGTCACGCGAGAACCTGGACTTGGCGGGCTTGATCGAAGATTTGCTCCCGAAGTCGGACGGCCGGCTGTACGAGCAGGTAATCGCGGCGGTTGAACGGGTCCTGTTCACTCGCGTCCTCCATCACACCCACGGCCACCAGGCACAAGCGAGTGACTTGCTCGGGCTGAACCGCTCCACCCTGCGGCACCGCCTGAAGACGCTCGGGCTGGCCGTGGACAAAATCCTGACCGACACCCCGTCGCTGGATACGAAATCGGATGCCTAGGGTCAGTCGCGGCGGATTTTCCGCCGCAAGGGCGGAGCATTCACCGTGAGCCCGCCCGAACGGGCCGCCCAATGCCTAGGCCGAGGCATTCGCTCTCAGCACTAATTCCCTCATTGATAATTAGTTGCGACACGGCATGTTGCCCGCGCAGCGGCGCGGCACGGGCGGTGCTATGTCGCGGACCACCGAGGTAACCATGCCTGTTCTGGTGCTCCAACGGGTTTCGGTTTGGCTCGACGCCTTCGCCCCCGAGCGAGGTGCGTTCGCCCACGCCCTGGAATGGGCGGCTCATTTGAACTTGCCGCTTCGGGCCATCGCGGCCCCGCGTCAGTACGGCCAGACCTTCCGTCTGCGGGGCACAGCCGCCGTGGAATGTGGCGGGCATGAGGATGATGCGGAGCCACTCGTCCGGGCGTGTGCGGCGACCTGCGACCGGAGCGGCATTCCGCACGACGCTCTAACTTGGCGGGGGCCGATCGTGACTGGAGTGCGGGCGATGCTCGACCCGGCGGACCTGTGCGTGTTCGGAAAGGAATTGCCGGCCCGGCTCAAGGGTGTACTTCTCCGCGAGTCGCTCCAATCACCCTGGGCGCCCGCCCTGGTTTGTCCGACCACGTGGCAACCGGTGTCTCGGATCCTCGTCCTGTATCAGCACGCCGACCCGCCGCCCGCCTATCTCGGCGCCGTTGCCGAGGTGTGCCGCCGATTTGACTCCCGGCCTGTCGTGCTCGCCGTCGCCCGAACGGACGCGGAGGCCAATTGGCGGCAACGGGCCGCGGAAACCGCGCTCGCCGCCTACGGGTTGTCCGCCGAATTCGATACGGTCGTCGGCGGCGACGTCCGCAGCGCCGTGGCCTGGGCCGCTAAGTGGCGGCGGTGCTCGCACGTGATCGTCGCCAAGCGCCACGCCGTCGGATGGTGGCGATGGTTGCGGGGTGACCCGATCGAACAGCTGCTCGGCCTGTCCGACCGGCTCACGTTCCTGGCCCTGCCGGACACGCTCGGTCCGGCCGACCGTGCCGGTGAACCGGCGGCCGGCGAGCGGGTGACGCGAACGAATGGTTCTGGCCTTGTGAGGTGAGCCGTGGCGCAGAGTCGAAGGTCGGCGTGGTGGCCGTGGGCATGGGTCATCGTCGTGGTCGGCGGGGTCGCCGCCGGCGGTTGGTACGCCGTTAAGTCCGGGTTCACCGGCGAGACGGCCGCCCGCGCCGCCGCCGATCCGGTGTCGCCGCCGGAACCGCAGGCCCAGGGCGCGGCCCACGTGGCGACTGTCCGGCCGCGGGCGGGGGATATGGACCGGACGACCACCCAGCCGGGCTCGGTCCAGTCCTACGAGTTCGCCGACCTGTACGCCGGCGTGTCCGGCTACCTGAAGACCCAGACCGTGGACATCGGCGACCGGGTGAAGGGGGGCCAGGTGTTGGCCGCGGTGGACGTGCCGGACCTGGAGAAGACGGTCCAGAAGTATCGGGCGGCCCTGGACCAGGCCGACGCCCGGGTGAAGCAGATGCTGGCCCATGTGACCAGCGCCAAAGCCGACCTGAAGGCGGCCCAGGCGGGCGTGACCCTGGCCGAGGCGAACGCCAAGAGCAAGGCGGCCGAACTGCGGTTCCGCCAGAAGCAGCTCGACCGGATGAAGGACCTGTTCGCCAGCCGGAGCATCGACGAGCGGCTGGTGGACGAACACGTCGAACGGCGGGACGCAACCCAGGAGGCGGAGCGGGCGGCCCGCGCCGCCATCTCCAATGCCGAAGCCCAGGTGGCGGCAGCGCAGGCCAAGATCGAGCAGGCCGAGGCCGACGTCGTCGAGACCCGGGCCGAAGTGGACGTGGCCAAGGCCGACCTGGAGAAGGCCCAGGTGATGGTCCGGTTCGCCACCGTGGTCGCTCCGTTCGACGGCGTCATCACCCACCGCGGCTACTTCCCCGGTGACTACGTCCGCGCCGCGACTGAGAGTGGGGGCCGCCTGCCACTGTTCACCGTCGAGCGGACCGACCGGATGCGGGTCGTCGTCCAAGTGCCGGACCGGGACGTGCCGTACACCGACCCCAAGGACCCGGCGGACGTGGAGTTGGATGCCCTGCCGGGCCAGAAATTCCGCGGCCGGGTGTCCCGGATCGCCAGCTCCGAGGACCCGCAGACCCGGCTGATGCACGTCGAGATCGACCTACCCAACCCGGACGGCAAGATCTGCCAGGGCATGTACGGCCGGGTGACGATCCTGCTGCAGAAGTCGGACCTGCTGTCGGTCCCGTCGCCGTGCGTCGTCGATCGGTCGTCCGACGGCAAGGGGGCCGTATACGTCGTCCGCGCCGGGGTCGCCCGCCGGGTGCCGGTGCGGATCGGCGGGGATAACGGCCAGAAGGTCGGCATCATCTCGGGCCTGACGCCGGACGACGCCGTGGTCGTCCGGCCGGGGAACGACCTCGCGGACGGGGCGGCGGTGACGACTCAGGAGTGAGGATTCGGTCTGGGAGCCGCTTGCGGCTTAGCGACGAACTTGGTGGCTAAGTCGCAAGCGGCTGACTGAGGGGATTCATGAACGGACTGATTCGGGCGTCGCTCAACAACAAGTACGCCGTCACCGTGTTCGTCCTGACGATCGTGACGATCGGCCTGATCGCCGCGGCGGCCCTGCCGGTGGATATCCTGCCGCCGTTCAAGAGCCCGGCCGTGCAGGTGCTCACGTTCTACGGCGGTATGCCGGCGGCGGCGGTCGAGAACGACATCACCAACCGGATGGAGCGGTGGACCGGCCAGGCGGCCGGGACGGCCCGCCAGGAGTCGCGGTCGATCGTCGGGGCGAGCATTGTCCGCAACTTCTACCGGGACGACATCGACCCGAACGGGGCCCTCACCCAGGTCAACTCGCTGGCGTCCGCCGCCATCCCCAACCTGCCGCCCGGCACCCTGCCGCCGGTCATCCTGCCGTTCGACCCGACCGGCACCACCCCGGTGTGCATCGTCGCCCTGGACAGCAAGACGCAGCCGGAGTCGATCCTGTACGACACCGGCCGGTACGAGGTCCGCAACATGATCATGGGCGTGCCCGGGGCGGTGGCACCGGTCGTCTACGGCGGCAAGCTCCGGGCCGTCCTGGCCTACCTGGACCGCGCCCGGTTGCAGGCCCGCAACCTGTCCCCGCAGGAGGTGATGAACGCGATCGACAGTTACAACGTCTTCCTCCCCACCGGGGCCGCGAAGCTCGGCAAGTACGACTACGCCCTGGACTCCAACTCGATGTACGAGTTCGTGGACCGCATGGGCGACATCCCGGTCAAGACGGAGAACGGCAAGACGATCTTCCTGCGGGACGTGGCCGACCCGAAGGACGCCAGCCTGGTCCAGACGAACATCGTCCGCGTCAACGGCCGGCGGCAGGTGTACATCCCGGTCTACCGCCAGATGGGCACCAGCACCCTGAACGTCGTGGACGGCCTGAAGGCCGGCGTCCCGGACATGAAGAACAAGCTGACGCAGCCGGACATTGACCTGAAGGTGGTCATGGACCAGTCCGTCTACGTCCGCCACTCGATCGCCAGCTTGGTCGAGGAAGGGGTCCTCGGGGCCATCCTCTGCTCGGTCGTCATTCTCCTGTTCCTGGGTGAGTGGCGGATGACGGTGATCGCGCTTCTGACCATCCCCGTCTCGGTGCTGGCGGCGCTCACCTGCCTGTATGTCACCGGCAACACGCTCAACGTCATGACCCTGGCCGGGCTGTCGCTGGCCATCGGCCCGCTCGTGGACATCGCCATCATCTGCCTGGAGAACACGCACCGCCACCTGGGGCTGGGGGTTAGGCCGAGCGAGGCGGCGTATGTCGGGGCGAGCGAGGTGTCGCTGCCGGCCCTGGTGGCCAGCTGCTGCACCCTGCTCGTGTTGGCCCCGCTGGCCCTGATGCCCGGGATGGGGGCGTTCCTGTTCCGCCCGATGGCGTTCGGGGTGGCATTCTGCATGCTCGCCGCGTTCCTGCTGGCGATGACGTTCGTCCCGGCAATGTGCGCGTTGTGGCTCCGCGGGCACGGGCCGCAGCCGGCCGTCCACCACGGGCCGGACTACCAGCACCGCAGCAAGCACGAGCACGGGTGGGGGCCGATGGGCCTGGCGGCGCGGGCCTTCGCCCGGTGGGAGTCGGCCGTCAACATCGGCATCACCGTGTACGTCCACCTGCTGCACCGGGTCATGCGCGTCCGCCTGCTCACCGTCGCCGCCGCCGTCGGCCTGCTCGTCGCCACGGTCCTCGGGCTGGGCACACGGCTGAAGCGGGAGTTCTTCCCCGAGGTGGACGCCGGGGCGTTCGAGGTGTACGTCCGGGCGTCGTCCGGCACCCGGCTGGAGGAGACGGAGAAGCGGGTCGCGGCGGTGGAGAACGCCGTCCGCAACCGGATCGGGGACGACCTGGAGCTGGTCATCAGCGAGATCGGCCTGGTGGCCGACTGGTCGGCCGCGTATACGCCCAACGCCGGCCCGATGGACGCCGTCCTGAAGGTGCAGCTCAAGCACGACCGGCACGCCTCGGCCCAGGAGTACGTTCAACAGCTCCGCGAGGGGTTCGCCGCAGACCGGGCGTTCGCCGACCTGGAGTTCGCGTTCGACGCCGGCGGAATGATCCGCGGGGCCATGAACGAGGGCAAGTCCACGCCGATAAACGTCCGCGTGACCGGCAAGAACCAGGAGAAGGCGTACCGGGTGGCCGACGCCATCCGCCGGGAGGTGCGGCAGGTCAACGGGGTGGTGGACTGCCGCATCCTCCAGCGGCTGGACTACCCGGAGTTCGTCGTCGAGGTGGACCAGGCGAAGGCGGCCGACCTGGGGCTGACCCAGGTGGACGTGATGAAGAACCTGGTGGCCGCGGTCAACTCCAGCATCCAGTACAACAAGAAGAACTTCTGGATCGACCCGGTCAGCCACAACCAGTACTACGTCGGCGTCCAGTACCCGGAGAGCGACATCGAGTCGGTGGACACGCTCCTGGACGTGCCGATCACCAGCCCGGCCCAGAAGCGGTCGATTCCGCTGCGGAACGTGGCCACGGTCCGGCGTGCGACCGTCCCGGCCGAGGTCAACCACACCAACCTCCAGGCGACGATCGACTTGACGATGGGCGTCCAGGGGCGGGATCTGGGCCACGTCGCCGATGACGTCTACGCCGTGGTCGGCAAGTTCGGCGAGGCGAAGGGGCGGGGCCAGTGGGTGCCGTACGACCCGGCCTCCGCCGACAAGAAGCCGCTCGCCGGCAGCACCATTCTGCTGAGCGGCGAGTACACCCGGATGCAGGACACGTTCCGCAACCTGGGGATCGGCTTGGTTCTGGCGAGCCTGCTCATCTACTTCCTGATGGTCGCGCTGTTCAAGTCGTGGCTGACCCCGCTGGTGATCCTGTTCGCCGTGCCGATCGGTCTGGTCGGCGTCATCACCGTCCTGTACGTGACGGGGACGGCCCTGAACGTCCAGTCGCTGCTGGGGGTGATCTTCATGGTCGGCATCGTCGTGTCCAACACGGTGCTGATGGTGGACTTCGCCCAGCAACTGCGGCACCAGGGCGGGCTGACGCCGACGGAGGCGATCGTCAAGTCGGCGTCGGTGCGGGTCCGGCCGGTGGTAATGACGGCCCTAGCGGCGTTCTTCGCCCTGGTGCCGATGGCCCTGGGGCTGGCCCGCGGCAGCGAGGCCAACACGCCGCTGGGGCGGGCGGTGATCGGCGGCCTGGTGGCCGGCCTGGTCACCACTCTGTTCGTCGTGCCGGCCCTGTTCTCGCTGGTCGTGCGGGACGGCAAGCCGGCAGCCCCGGCCGACGAGCCGCGTCCGGCCGGGGCCGTCCAGTCGGGCGGGGCGCCGGCGTGAGCCGGCGCCCCGAACGGTGGCGGGCGGTCAGAGCGCTTCGGCGCGGGAGGTCGGTCATGCAACGGTTTGTCGGTCCATTGTTAGGCGTGGTCGTCGGCCTCATGTTGCTCGCCGCGGCCCGGGCCGACGAGAAGGCACCGGCCGCGGGAACCGTAGTCACCCGCCAGTTCGGGTCGATCGTCCCGGACAAGACGGTACGGGTCAGCCCGCAGGTCGGAGGAACGGTCCGGGAGGTGCTGGTGGAGGTGGGTACGGCCGTAACGGCCGGACAGGTGCTGGCCCGGCTCGACCCCGCCGTGTACGAGCTGGAGTTCAAGCGGGCGGTGGCGGCCGTGGACCGCGCTCGGGCCGCGGCGGGCGAGGCGGAGGCGCAGGTCGCCCGCGGCCGGGCGGCCGCCGACGAGGCGGATGCCGCCGTCAAGCAGGCGGCGGCGCAGCGGCAGTATCAACAACAAAAGGCGGCACGGATGCGGGAGCTGCTGAAGAACCGGGCCGTCGATCAGCAACTGGTGGACGAGGCGGAGGCCCAGGCCGAGGTGTCCGCGGCCCGGCTGAAGCAGGCGGAGGCGCAACTAGCCGCGGCCCGGGCGGACCCCACGAAGGAGCGGCTGGCCGTCGCACGGGCCGACGTCATCGCCGCCGAGGCTCGGCGGGACCTAGCCAAGCTCCGGTTGGACGGAACCTCGGTCCGCAGCCCGATCACCGGCACCGTCTTGGCCCGGCACGCCACGGCAGGCGAGGCGGCGGCCCCGTCGAAGGGCCACCCGACCGTCCTGTTCGAGGTCGCCGATCTGACCCATCTGGAAGCGGCCACCAACATCCCGGGACCGTTCTACAACCGCGTTTCGGTGGGAGCGACGTGCGAGGTGCGGGTCGATGACGTCCCAGGAATGACGTATAAGGGGCGGGTCATCCGAGTGGCACCGGCGCTATCCACAACGGACCGGACCGCGGCCGTCCGGGTTCGGATCGAAGTGCCTGTCGGGGATACGGCTCTGCGCCCGGGCATGACCGGCAGCGTCCACATTTTCGCGAAGTAGCCCGGCCGCCGGCGTTACCAGTTTAATGCCATTTGCCTAATCGTGTACGCCGGGGTCGGCCGAATGAGATGGTGGGGTGGTACGGATTAGCCGCCCTGTGACGTGACAGTGAGACAATCTGGCGCCTTCGGCCCCGCCGCATCGCAGGGACGCATTGCGAGGGACCCATGCCGATCCGACCCGCCGCCCGCCGGAGCCTATCGTTCCTGGCCGCCGCTCTGGCCTGCGGGCCGCTGGCGGCGCTCGCCCAGGACCGGTTCGACAAAGCCGCCCCGCCGACGCTGCCGCCGCCGACGCCCGTCCCGGGGGAGCCTCCGCCCACGCTCTTGGACCCGCGGTCGGAGCCGGTCAGCCTGGGGGCCGCGCTGCGGGCCGCCGGAGTCGGCAACCCCGAGATCCTGATCGCCCGGGAGCGGGTCACAGAGGCCGTCGCCTTACGGCAGCTGGCCGCCGCCCAGATCCTGCCGAACTTGAACGCCGGTACGAACGTGGAGGTCCACACCGGCACCCTCCAGCAGTCCACCGGCAACATCCTGAAGGTCAACCGCGGGTCACTCTACCTCGGCCTGGGGGCCAACGCCGTCGGGGCGGGGACCGTCGGCATCCCGGGCATCGCCTGGGCCGGGAACCTCGACGAGGCCATCTTCACCGCCCTCATCCGCCGGCAGGTCGTCCGCGAACGGCAGCTCACGGCCGCCGCCGTCACCAACGACACTCTGCTCCGCGTCGCCGTCGGCTACGTGGAGCTGCTGCGGGCCGAGGGGCGGCGGGCGCTGGCCGTCCGGTCCCGGGACGAGGCCGCGGAGGTCGCCCGGGTCACCGCCGACTTCGCCCGGGTCGGCCAGGGCCGGCAGGCCGACGCCGACCGGGCCGCCACCGAATTGCGGCAGCGGACGCTGGCCCTGGAGCAGTCCGAGGCCGACGTGCTCACCGCGTCGGCCCGGCTGGCCCAGCTGCTCAGCCTCGATCCGTCCCTGCGGCTGCACGCCACCGACGGCTGGGTCGTGCCGGCGCCGATCGTGCCGGACCCGATCCCATTGTGCGAGCTGATCGCCATTGCCATCACGCGGCGGCCCGAACTGGCGGAGCGGCGAGTCGTCATTCAGGAGGCCCTGTTGGAACTCCGGGGGGCGAAGCTCCTGCCGTTCGCGCCGACGATCCTGCTCGGCTACAGCGCGGGCACCTTCGGTGGCGGCAGCAACCTGGCGGCCGCGGGCATCCCCCAGGCGAACGGGACGGTCCTCCGCCAACCCCGGTTCGACAGCTTCGACGGCCGCCAGGACGTTGACGCAGTTGCCTTCTGGACGACCCGGAACCTGGGCGTCGGAAATCTGGCCCTGGTCCGCGTGTCGCAGAGCCACGTCCGGGCCAGCAACCTGCGGTTCACCGAGGTGCTGGACCGCGTCCGGGCCGAGGTGGCGACGGCCTACGCCCGGACCCACGCGCGATACGCCCAGATCGAGACGGCGGAGCAGGCGGTGCGGACCGGCCAGCGGGCGTTCGAGGAGGACCTCCGCCGGACGCGGAACCAGGAGGGGCTGCCGATCGAGGTGCTCGATAGCTTGCGGCTGCTCGACCGCAGCCGCGAGGCCTACCTCGACGCCATCATCGACTACAACCGCGCCCAGTTCGAGCTGTATGTGGCCCTGGGCCAGCCGCCGGCGGACACGCTCGCGCGGCCCGTCCCGGCCGAACTGGTCCCGCCGCCGGCCGAGGCGCCGCCCTGCCCGCCGGCCCCGCCGCCGCCATGAGTTGCACCGCTCGCACGACGGGAGGGCCAGTCGTGGGTCAACCGACGCGCCAGCTACCAGGCACGCACGCCCTCGGCCGCCGGCTTGGCCGGTGGGTGGCCGCCGTGGTGCTGCCGCTGGCCGTGGTCCTGTCCGGCTGTCGGACCGCCGAGCGGCGGCTCGATTCCCCGCCCGTCCCCGGGCCACCCGCGAATGGCTCCCCCGGCGCTATCGGACCGGCGGCGATCGTCGGCGGCGCGACGGCGGCCCCCCCGGCGGCGAGTGCCTGCTACACCGCCCCCGTGAATGCCGGTGCCGCGGACGAGCCGGCCCCGCCGCCGGGCGACGAGGTCCGTTGGCATGCCCCGAAGCAAGCCGGGGACGAGGGCGACGTCCAGACAACAGCCGCCCCCGCCGCGGCACCGCCGGCCGACCGCCCGGCGGTGCCGCCCCCGTGCGCTGAGCACCCGACCGACCTGCAGACGGCCCTCGCCTTGGCCGGTGCCGAGAATCCGACCATCGCGCTCGCCGCCGAGGCGGTGCGGGCCAGCGAGGCCGAGTTGCTCCAGGCCCGGGCCCTGCTGCTGCCGACGCTCAACGCCGGGATGAACTACCGCCTCCACCGCGGCAACCTGCTGTCCTCCACTGGCATCATGCGGGACGTCGACAGCGACTCGCTCTACGTTGGCGCCGGGGCCGGCGCGGTGGGCGGCGGCACGGTCGCCGTTCCCGGTGTGCGGGTGTTCGCCCACTTGGCCGACGCCTGGTTCGAGCCGGTCGCCGCCCGTCAGCGAGTCACCGGGACCGGGCTGGAAGCCCGGGCCGTGCGAAACGACATGCTCTTGCACACGGCTGTGCGGTACTTTGACCTGCTCGGGGCCGAGGCCCGGCTCGCGGCCGTCCGCCAGGCGGTGGCGGAGTTCCGAGAGGTCGCCGACCTGACGGCCAACTTCGCCCGATCCGGCCAGGGCCGCCAGTCCGATGCCGACCGAACCCGCGGCGACCTGCAGCTGCTGCTGGCCGACGCCGCCCGGGCCGAGGAGGAGGTGGCGACGGCCGCGGCCGAAATGGCCCGGCTGCTCGACCTGGACCCGAGCGGCCGGCTCCGCGCCGCCGGTGACCCGCTCGTGCCGGTCACGCTCGTCCCGCCGGACGCGGCCCTCGAACCGCTGGTGCAGACGGCAGTGGCCAACCGGCCGGAGGTCGGGGCGGCGGTCGCGGCCATCGCGGTCGCGCTGACGCGGTTGCGGGAGGAGCGGGTCAGGCCACTGGTGCCACTCATCTCCGTCGGCTACAGCGCCGGTAACTTCGGCGGCGGCAGTAACCAGGTCGAGCCGCGGTTCGGGCGGTTCGACGGCCGTACTGACTTCGACGCCTGGGCCGTCTGGTCGCTGGCCAACTTCGGCCTGGGTAACGTCGCCGTCCAACGAGAGCGGCGTGCCGAAGTGGGCCAGGCTGAGGCGGAGCGGGTTCGTGTCATCGACCGCGTGCGGCGGGAGGTCGCCGAGGCCTACGCGCTGGTGGCGGCCCGGCGGCGGCAGGCGGAAACCGCTCGCCGCAAGGTGGCCACGGCCGAGGAGGGGGTTCGGCTCGACCTCCGCCGCGCCCGGAACGTGGAGGGCCGACCGATCGAGGTACTCAACAGCCTGCGGCTGCTCAACGCCGCTCGACAGGAGTTAATCCGGGCGACAGTCGGCTACAACCAAGCCCAATTTCAGCTGTTCGCGGCGTTAGGGCAACCGCCGACAATCGCGTCGGTACTCGGGTGTTCCGACGCGCCGCCCGGCGGCCAATAGGCGGGCGCAGTCGGAGTGGGCTCCTGTCGAAGAGTCTCCTCTTCTCGTCGCGGCTTTTCGCTGGGACTCTTGCCGCCGCGGTGGTACGCTTTGTCCTTATGCCCCTGAGCGAATCCGCGACCCGGGCCACTTTGATTGATCCCCAGCTCGCCGCCGCTGCCTGGCGGCTCAACGACCGCACGCAGGCCCGGCGGGAGATCCCCGTGGACGGGTACGACGCCGAACCGTGGAACGGCGTCACCGACTACTGCCTGTACGACGCCAGCGGCAATGTGCTGGCCGTCGTCGAAGCCAAGCGGTGCAGCCGCAACCCGCGGGAGGCGGACGAGCAGCTGCGTCACTACGTCACCCAGATCGCCGGCCGCCAGCCGTTCGCCCCGTTCGGCTTCATGGCCAACGGCCGTTCGATCTGGTTCTGGGAAGTCGGCGAGGCCAACCCGCGGCCCGTGGCCAGGTTCTTCACCCCCGACGACCTCCAGCGGCTGCTCTTCCTCCGGCAGAACCGGCGGCCGCTGGAAGCGACGCCGATCGACCCGGCCATCGTCGAGCGGCCCTACCAGCACGAGGCGAACCGCCTCCACCGCCCCGCAAGTACACGCTGGGCAACCTGCTGGGCGACCTGCGCAACTTCGCCAAGTGGTACACCGACGCCCAGGCTGCCGTACAGCGCGACCGGTCGCCGACGCGACTCCACAGTGAAGTTCAGATTGCCGCGTCTGTCAGTGGCCACCGGGAATGTCTGCAACGCATCCCTGGATTCGAGGCACTCCGCGCCTTTGCCCTCGCAAACTTGGGGGACGGAGTTGACACTGTCCTCTTGCCGCCGGATCGTGGGTCTCCTGGTTCGGTCTCAGCCGGCTCGCCTGTCTGTGGCCGCAGCGGAAGGGTTGGAACTCGCCGAGGCGGCCGCACGCCTGACAGCCGCTCAAGCTCCCCGCAAGGAGACGAACGTGGCCGACGACCCGACCACCACCGATCCCAACCGTGAACTGCTCCAGCGCGCTCTGCTGGGTGAGGTTGAGTTGACGCCAGAACAACAGCGAGACGTACTGGGAGTCGATCTGAGCCAGGCCGTTCCGGTGGCCCATCCTGAAGCGGCGGCCCTGGCGGCGTGGGCCGCCATCGAAGTCGTCGGCGGGAAATTCCCGCCGGGGTGGGAAGGGATGCGCGAGGGCGCTCGGTTTTGGCGCGTGCCGGTTGAAGGCGGCGGGAACGAGTGGCTGCCGGTCATCGAGCACTATATGAGGCATCTGTTCGGCGAGCCGATCGCAGAGGGGCAACTGATCGGATACCTGAATCAGGTCCATCACCTTTCGCCGGCCGAAGCCAAGGAACTCCGGTTGGCGAAGTTGGCGGGACTCCTGAAGGATGACGTGGCCCGTGCGACACAAGCGCCTGCCGAAGCCCCTTTGGTGCAGGGGCAGGCTACGGCCGACTCGCCACAGCCGAACCTGACCCCGGCCGTTTCGTCGGCCGCTGAACCAGCGAGAGCGGAGGATGCACCCGCGGATGCTGATCCGGCTGTGACCATCGACCTCGAAGCTCAGGGCTTGGCCTTGTTGTTCCAGCATCCTGATTGGTCGGTTCCGCAAATCGCGGATCATCTCAAAGTGAACCGCAAGACTCCCTACAAGTGGAAAAAGTTCCGGAACGCCGCCGAGTCACAGGGTAAGCTAAAGCCGCGCGGCCCGAAGGATCGGAAGCTGCGCCGTGGCCACAAGACTCGCGACGGACAGGTTGAGGCCTACGCCGACGAGGACGAGTAAACAGGCGATTGTCGCCGAGTTGTCGCCGGGCGGTTTCCGGCGACAACTCGGCGAAGCCTCAATAGCGGCGAAGGAATTTCATTTCCTGAGCCTCCAGGGCTTTGCGGCTTGGAGGCCCTAACTAACCGCGGATTCCAGGCGACACCTTGGGCCAAAACTCGGGATTGGCAGGTTCTCCGCATTCTGGAGGCACTGCCAATGCCCGAAGCGTCTCCCACTCCTAACCCACCTGTCGTTGACTGGCCGCTCTATTGGTTCGCGCGGCTGGAAAAAGCCGTCGAGGCGGGCAACCACCAAGCCGCTGCCGAGGCACAGCGGCACTTGGCCCGGCTGGGCGTGCAGGTGAGCTACGGCCGCCCCGGCCTCGGGAAGGGGGTGGCCATTGTCCGCTGACACTTCCCCTAACCTCGGCAGCGACAAGACACCGCATTCGAACACCCCAGCCTCGACGGTGGCGGTGCTCCTGGCTCCCGCCGATGTGGCCGGACCGATGTGTGCCCGTTCGGAGGCGAGTTGGTGGCGCGACCATGCGGCTGCTCGTATCCCGGCGCCCATCAAGTTAGGAGGCCGGACCCTTTGGCGGGTCGAGGAATTGCGCCAGTGGGTCGCGGCCGGGTGCCCGTCGCGGAAAGTCTGGGAAGCCCTCCGCCGCGCGAAGGAGGGCTGAACCGTGACAACCTCGACCCGCAACGGCACCTTCCCCGCGGACGCCCGCTCCGCCGCCGAGCTGTACCTGTTGAGGGGATTGGCCCCGATCCCGCTGCCGCCGCGGAGCAAGGACCCAGGCTACGCCGACTGGCAACGTCTCCGGCTCACGCCGGCCGCTCTCGATGAGCACTTCCCGGCCGACGAAGCCCGCAACGTCGGCGTCCTGAACGGGGCCCCGTCCGGGAACGCCACCGACGTGGACCTGGATTGCCCGCAGGCGGTCGCCGCGGCGGCGGCCCTGCTGCCGGCGACCGGCTGGGTGTTCGGCCGGGCATCGGCGCCGCGGTCGCACTGGATCTATCTCACCGACCAACCGCTGAACACGGCGCAGGAGACGTTCACCGACCTGGACGGCATCATGCTCGTCGAGTTGCGGGGCACCGGCGGGCTGACCGTCTTCCCGCCCTCGACGCACAAGGACACCGGCGAGCGGATCGGCTGGCACCAGTTCGCCGACCCCGCCGCCGTCACCCTGGCTGACCTGCAGACGGCCGTACGGGCCGTAGCCGCCGTCGCCCTGCTAGCCCGGCACTGGCCGGCCAAGGGGACCCGCCAGATCGCCTTTCTTGCCTTGATCGGCGGACTGCTGCGGGCCGGCTGGCCGCAGGACCGCGTCGAGCGGTTCATCGAGGCCCTAGCGTCGGCGACCCACGACGACGAGCCGCGGAAGCGGGTCCAGGCCGTGGTCGCCACCGTCGGCAAGCTGGGGCAGGACCGCAAGGCGACCGGCTGGCCGAAGCTGGAACAGCTGATAGGCCCGGCCGGCAAGGAGGTGGTCGCCGTCGCCCGCCGGTGGCTGGGGATGGCCCCGACGCCGGCGTCGGCCGCGAAGAGGCTCCGGGTGATCGAGCCGTACCGGCCGTTCCCGGTCGAGGCCCTGCCCGCGCCGATCGCCGAGTACGTCCGCCAGGGGGCGCTGGCCCTCGGGTGCGACCCGGCGTACCTGGCCCTGCCGGCCCTGGCCGCGGCCGCCGCCGTCATTGGCAACACCCGAACGATCCGGCTGAAGCGCGGCTGGGACGAGCCGAGCGTCGTCTGGTCCGCCGTCGTCGGGGACAGCGGCACGCTCAAGTCCCCGGCCTACCTGCGGGCCGTGGCCTACCTGTTCCAGCTCCAGCGGCGGCTCATGCTGGAGTTCAAGGAGGCGGCCCGGCAGTACGAGGCCGACTTGGAGGCCCACAAGGAGGCGAAGCGGGCGGCCAAGGAGGAGGGCACCGACCCCGGCGACCCGCCCGCGGAGCCGGTGCTCAAGCGGGTCGTGTGCAGCGACACCACCATCGAGAAGCTGGCCGAGATCCTGGAGGACAACCCCCGCGGCACTCTGACCGCCCGGGACGAGCTGGCCGGCTGGCTCGGGTCGTTCGGCCGGTACAAGGGCAGGCAGGGCGGGACCGACCTGCCGAACTGGCTGGAGATGTTCCGGGCGGGCACGGTGATCGTGGACCGGAAGACGGCGGACCGGCAGACGCTGTTCATCCCGCGGGCGGCCGTCTCCGTCACCGGCGGCATCCAGCCCGGCGTCCTGGCCCGGGCGCTGACTACGGAGTTCCTCGACGCCGGCCTGGCCGCCCGCCTGCTCATGGCCATGCCGCCGAAGCTGCCGAAGGCGTGGACCGACGCCGAGGTGGACCCGGACGTCGAGTGGGCGTACCAGGCCGCCCTCGACCGGCTGCTGGCGCTGGACTTCGACGGCCGGGGCGACGAGAAGGTGCCGCACGCCCTGGCCCTGGCCCCGGACGCCAAGGCCGCCTGGGTGGCGTTCTACAACGCCTGGGCGCGGGAGCAGGCGGCGGCCGAGGGCGAGCTGGCGGCCGCGTTCAGCAAGCTGGAGGGGTACGCCGCCCGGTTCGCCCTGATCCACCACGTCGTCACCCTGACCGGGCTGGACTGCATCGACACGGAGCACCCGGTCGGGGTCAGGAGCGTCGAGGCCGGGGTGGCCCTGTGCCGCTGGTTCGCGGCCGAGGCCCGCCGCATCTACGCCATCCTGTCCGAGTCGGACGAGGAGCGGGACGCCCGGCGGCTGGTCGAGTTCGTCCGGGCCCGGGGCGGCAGGATCACCGTCCGTGGGCTGATGCGGGCGAACTGCCGCCGCTACCCGGACGCCACCACGGCCGAGGCCGCCTTGGCGGCCCTGGTCGACGCCGGCCTGGCCCGCTGGGTGGAACGGCCGGCGAAGAAGAAGGGCAAGCCGATCAAGACCCTGGAGCTGTGCGTGACGCATGACACGCATGACACGGACGGAGGCGACGGTGACGAGGACGGGCCGGACGACCCGCCCGACACGCACCCGGGCGGCGGCTGCGGCCTCGGACCGGTGAGTCCCGATGACACGGGTTGCGGCGGGGTGACACCCGACCCGGACAACCCCGTCATGCGTGTCATGCGTCATGCACCGGGCCAGGGCGGGGTCCTGCCGGACGGGGATGGGACGCCGGGTCGGGCCGCCCCGGCGGGCGATTCCGCCGAGGCTGTCATGCGCCCTGTGGCGGCCCCGGCCTACGTCCTGGTGACCGACCAGGCCGGCCTGGGGATGGTGGCCGCCGCCCTAGACAACACCGGCCTGGTCGGGCTGGACCTGGAGACGACCGGCCTGGACCCGCGGGCCGACCGCGTCCGCCTCCTGTCCGTGGCGTGCGACACCGTCGACGGCGGGACGGTGTGCTACCTGGTCGACTGCTTCGCCGTGGACCCGGCTCCACTGCGGGACGCCTTGGCGGACAAGGAGCTGGTGCTGCACAACGCCGCCTTCGACCTGGCGTTCCTGGCCCGGCTCGGATTCACGCCGGCCGGGAAGGTGCGGGACACCATGCTGCTGGCGCAGCTACTGACCGCCGGGGCGGCGGACCGCGTCACCCTGGCCGCCTGCTGCCGCCGCTGGCTGGGCCGCGACCTGGACAAGGCGGAGCAGTTGTCCGACTGGGCCGGCGACCTGACCGACGCCCAGCTGGCCTACGCCGCGGCCGACGTGGCGGTGCTGGCCCCGCTGGTCAAGGCCCTGGCGGCGGACGTTAAGACTGCC
>DASXAN010001081.1:0-1564 GCA_036406755.1 Gemmataceae bacterium | reverse complement strand
TGGAGTACACGGTCCCGACGGGGGACAACGACTTCCCGATCCGGCTGGAGAAGGGGAAGAAGGGCCGGCGGTGACTCGCCCGCCGGCCGCGGTCAGGCCAGGACGTCGTGGATGACCTCGCCGTGGACGTCGGTCAGCCGGCGGTCGGCGCCGGCGTGGCGGACCGTCAGCCGCTCGTGGTCGATGCCCATCAGGTGCAGGATCGTGGCGTGGATGTCGTGCGGGTCGACCTTGCCCTCGGCCGCCCGCCACGACCACGGGTCGCTCTCGCCGTGGGCGACGCCGGCCTTGATCCCCGCACCGGCCAGCCACGACACCGACGTGCCGCCGTTGTGGTCGCGGCCGGCGGCCCCCTGCATGAACGGTTGCCGGCCGAACTCCGTGCTCCAGATCACCAGCGTGTCGGACAACAGGCCACGGTCCTTCAGGTCTTTCAGCAGCGCCGCGGCCGGCTGGTCGATCTGGCGGGCGATGGCCGGCAACTCGGTGCGGACGTCGCCGTGGTTGTCCCAGTTGCCGCTCGCCCCGCCGGCCCCGCTCCACACCTGCACGAACCGCACCCCCCGCTCCAAGAGCCGCCGGGCGAGCAGGCACCGCCGGCCGCAGTCGGCCGTCACCGGGTCGTCCACGCCGTAGAGCTTGCGGGTGGCCGCCGATTCGCGGCCCAGGTCCAGCGCCTCCGGGGCGTGCTGCTGCATCCGGGCGGCCAATTCGTAGCTGGCGATGCGGGCGTCCAGGCGGGAGTCGCCGGGCCGTTCGGCGGCGTGGTTTCGGTTGAGCTTGGCGAGCAGGTCCTGGCCGGCCCGGTCGGCCTCCGGCGTGACGAACGTCTGCCGCGGCGACGGGGCCAGGTCCGCGACCGGTGGCGTCGCCCCGGCGTTGAGGATCGTTCCCTGGTGGCGGACCGGCAGGAACCCGGCGGAGAAGTTGCCCTTCTGGTTGTACGGCAGCCCGCGACCATCGGGCAGGACCACGAACGTCGGCAGGTCGTCGGTCAGCCGGCCCAGGCCGTAGGACAACCACGCCCCCAGGCACGGGAACCCCGGCAGGACGAAGCCGGTGTTCATCAGGTAGCTGGCCGGGCCGTGGACGTTGGTCTTCGACGCGACGGCCATGAGGAACGCCATGTCGTCCACGCACCCGGCCAGGTGCGGGAACACGGAGCTGACCCACCGCCCGCACTCGCCGTGTTGCTTGAACGGGTGCGGACTTTTCATCAAGTTGCCGGGCGTGCTAGTGACGCCCTCGACCTTCTCGCCGGTGCCGGGGTCGAACGGCTTGCCGTGCAGCCGCTCCAGCTCGGGCTTGTAATCGAAGGTGTCCGGCTGGCTGACGCCGCCGTTGAGGAAGATTTGGACGACGCGGCGGACCTTGGCCGGGTGGTGCAGGCCGCCGTTGAACTCCGGCCGCGGGCGGGGGATGCCGTCCACCTCGCCGGCTTCGGCCAGGAGCTGCGCGAGCGCGAGCCCGCCGAGGCCGCCGCCGAACCGCCAGAGGAAGTCGCGCCGCGTGGTCACACCGGCCTCCGTCACGACCGACCGCCGTCCCGTAGGGTGGGCCGAGT
>DASXAN010001080.1:0-6185 GCA_036406755.1 Gemmataceae bacterium | reverse complement strand
GCCGAGAATGCCGGCCGGCGGGAGCTGCACATGGTCCCGCGGCTGGAGGTCGAGGTCGATCACCTCCACCGGCTGCTCTGCGACCAGCGGGTTGGCGAGGCAGACCGCCTGCGGACGCAAAAGCTGACCGCCCTCGCCGAGTTCGCCGCCGGGGCCGGGCACGAGATCAACAACCCGCTGGCCGTCATCTCCGGACAGGCCCAGTACCTGCTCGGCCCGGAGGCTGACCCCGACCGGCAGAAGTCGTTGCGGACGATCGTGCACCAGTCGCAGCGGATTCACCAGGTGCTCACCGACCTGATGCAGTTCGCCCGGCCGGCCAAGCCTCAGAAGCGGGCCATGGATGTCCGCGACCTGGTGCACGAGGCGGCCGGGACGCTGGCCGAGTTGGCAGCGCAGCGGGAGGTGCGGTTGGAGGTGCTCGCGCCCGACGAGCCGTGCGTCACCGACGGCGACCCCAAGCAGTTGCACGTCGCCCTCGGCTGCCTGCTGCGGAATGCGGTTGAGGCGGCGCCGGTGGAAGGGTGGGCGCGGGCGCGAGTCGAAATTGTGTCCACAGATCGGTTGCGAGTCGCGGTCGAAGACTCCGGGCCGGGGCCGGCCGCGGCCCATGCCGAACATCTGTTCGACCCGTTCTTTTCCGGCCGGCCTGCAGGCCGCGGGCGCGGGCTGGGGCTGTCGACCGCGTGGCGGCTGGCCCGCCAGCAGGGCGGGGACGTGACCTACGAGCCGCTGCCCGGCGGCCCGACGCGGTTCGTGCTAACCTTGCCGCGCATGCCGGTGCTGCCCGTCGCCGAGCCGCCGCTTGCGGCCTAGCGATCAACTCACCTTCTTGTGGAAACGCAGGGCACTGATCGTCAGGACGACGGCCGCCATCGTCCACAGCACGGCCGCGTGCGGCCAGAGGTCCCGCCACCCGGCCCCGCGCAAGATCACCCCCCGGGATGCGTCGATGAGCCACGTCGTCGGCACGGCCAGCGCTATCTGCTGGAAGATCCAGGGCATCGAATCCACCGGGAACACATACCCGGACAGGAAGATCGACGGCATGACCGTCCCCATCACCAGTTGCCCCGCCTCGTCCGTCGTGTTCGCCTTGGTGGAAATCCACAGCCCTAGCCCGAGCGTCGTCAGGATGAACGGGACGGCGATCGCCATGAGCGTCAGGAATCTGCCGTGGATCGGCACCCGGAATATGAGCACCATGAGCAGGACGATGCCGCACATCTCCAGAATGGTTAGCAACAGGTACGGCGTCAGTTTGCCGAGAATCAACTCGCGGGCCTGAACGGGGGTCATGAAGAGCTGTTCGAGGGTGCCGTTCACCTTCTCCCGGACGATCGTGTTGGCCGCGAACTGTGTGGCCATGAGCTGGCACATGACCACGAGCAGGCCCGGGATGAAGAAATTGGCCGACCGCGTGTCCGGGTTGAACAGCACCCGCGGCCGGGCCTCCACCGGCAGCGCCTTGTCGCCGAGCACGCGGGCCAAGGACTCCCGCAGGGCGATGGCGTTGCCCACATTGACGGCCTCGGCCGCCACGCTCGCCACCGACCCGTCCACCAGTACCAGGATCTGAGCCGTCTGCCCGGCCAGGAGCTGGCGGGAGTAGTCCTCCGGGATCATGATGGCGGCGCGGGCCCGGCCGGCCACGATCGCGTCGGTCAGGTCGGACTCGCGGTACACTTCCTCGACGACCTTGAAGTCCGTGGAGTTCTTGAACGCCTCGACGAGCTGCCGGCTCTCCTGCGTCTGCGCCTGGTCGAGCACGACCGTGAGGATGTCGCGGACGTTCATGTCGATGGCGTAGCCCAACATGAACAGCTCGAGAACGGGGATGAACAACGCGAAGAATAGCGTCCCCGGGTCGCGGAGCAGGTGAAGCACTTCCTTGCGGGCGACGGAGTAGAAGCGGCGCCAGAACATGACTTGCTAGCCCTCGTTCGCCAACCCGGCGTTGCGGGACAGCGTCACGAACACGTCCTCCAGGCTCGCCTCGGTCGGCCGCACGTCGAGTCCGTCCAGGCCCAAGTCGGCCGGGGACCTGTCCTCGTCCACCAGGGCGTGGATCGCCTGACCGAAGATCGTGGCCTCCCGAACACCGGGCCGGTGCCAGAGGTTCTCGAGGATAGCCGACGTGTTCGGCCCGTTGATCTCCAGCCGCTTGGTACCCGCCGGCGTGATCTGCGGCAGCGACTTCAGTTCGTCCGGCGTGCCGACCGCCAGCAGGCGGCCGAGGTAGACGTACCCGACCCGGTTGCACCGCTCGGCCTCGTCCATGTAGTGGGTGGTGACGAATAGCGTCACCCCCTGGGCCGACAGGCGGAATAGCAGGTCCCAGAGGTCGCGGCGGGCGACCGGGTCGATCCCGGCCGTCGGCTCGTCGAGGAACACCAGCTTCGGCCGGTGCATTAGGGCGCAGACCATCGCCAGCCGTTGCTTCCACCCGCCGGACAGCTTTGCCGCCCGCCGGTCCATGTAAGGTGCCAGCCCGGTCAGCTCGACGAGTTCGGCCTGCCGGGCGGCCGCCTCCGTCCGCCCCAGGCCGTAAATGCCGGCATAGAAGTCCATGTTCTCCTTGACGGTCAGGTCGCCATAGAGGGAGAACTTCTGCGACATGTAGCCGATCGCCGCCCGGATCCGCTCGGCCTCTGTTCGGACGTCGTGCCCCAGGACGTGGGCCTCACCGCCGCTCAGTTCGATGAGGCCGCACAGCGCGCGAATGAGCGTCGTCTTGCCGGACCCGTTCGGGCCCAGGAAGCCGAACACCTCCCCCGTGCCGACGGACATGGTCACCCGGTCCACGGCCGTGAATTTGCCGAACCGCACGGTGACGTCGCGGACGTCGATCGCGGCCCCCATCACGGCGTCCCCGCCAGCGGGATCGTGACCTCGGCCGCCATCCCGGACTTGAACAGCCCCTCGCGGTTGTCCACCTTCACCTTGATTGCGAACACCTGATGCTTGCGCTCGTCGACGCTCTGGACGTTTCGTGGCGTGAACTCGCTGACGCTGGCAATCTGGTCGATGCTGCCGGGCAGCGGCCGGCCGGGGTAGGCGTCCACGGTCACCTCGACCGGCTGGTTCAGCCGCACCTTGCCCAGCTCCGTCTCCGGGACGAACACCTTCACCCACAGGTCGTCGTCGCGGAGGATGCGGACGACCGGCTGGTTCGGCGGCACCAGATCACCGGCCCGGACGGCCAGCACGTTCACCACGGCCGGCCCCGGCGCCACGACGACCGCCTCTCGGCGATTGACCTCGACCTCGGCGAGCCTGCCTTTGATATCGGCGACGTTTGCTTCGGCCAGCGCGATGTCCTCCTCGCGCGTGCCGTGTTCAAGCAGGTCGGACTTGGCCTTGGCCCGAGCCACTTCGGCGGCGGCCTCGGCGATGTCCTCGGGGCGGCTGCCGTTCATCAGCATGTCGTAGTGGGCCATGGCCGCGTCGTATCGCCTCTGGGCGCGGTCCTTCGCAGCTCGGGCGGTGTCCCACTCCGACCGCGTCACCACGACGCCGCCGCCGGTTCTGGACAGCCGGTCGATTCGCTCGAACTCGGCCTTCGTCTGGACGAGATCCGCGTCGGCGGCCTCGGCCTCGTTCTTCGCCTGCCGCTTCTCCTCCTCCCGCCAGCCGTTCTGGAGCCGCTGCAACCGGGCCTCGGCCGACTCGACCGCCGCCTTCGCCTCTGCCTTCTCCTCCGGCCGCGGACCGCGGCGGGCCTTGAGTAGATCGGCCTCGGCGGCCCGCAGTTTGGCCTGGAGTTGCTCGCGCTGCGTGTCCAGCTCCGGCGTTTCGAACCGAACCAGTTCCTGCCCGGCCGTCACCCGATCGCCCTCGCGGACGGACACCGACTTGACCCGCCCGCCGACCTTGGAGCCGAGGCGGACTTCCTGAATCTCCACGGTGCCGGGCAGGACGAGGGTGGTGCGGTGGTTGCGGAACGGGCCGAGCAGCCACGCCGCCCCGCCCGCCGCGGCCAGCACGCCGACCACCACAATTCCCGTCAGCACCTTTTTCACGACCGTCATCCTTTCCAGGTGGGCTCAGGCCAGTCCGTTGGCCTCAAGTTCAGCAGGCCGGTACGCGGCGTCCCCCCCGTCCCCGGCCGCGAACCGCTCCAGCAGCTTCGGCATCTCCCGCTCGAGGAACGCATACAGCCGCCGCATGCGCTCCAGCCGCTGCCGCCGCTCCGGCGGTTCGCCGTCCAGCACCTGCAGACCGTGATCTGCGTTCCGCCGCAACCGCCGCATCGTGTCGAGCCGCGTCTGGAAGAACCGGTGCCAGGCATCGCGGCTAATGCGGTAGTAGTCCCGCCGGTCCCCCGGCAGGATGGTTCGCTCGACGATGCCGATGTGCTCCAGCATCCGGGTCGTGGTGCTGGCCGACGCCTTGCTGACGCCGAGGGCGGTCACGAGGTCGGTCAGCGACTGCGTCTCCGGCTCGCAGACCTGCAGCCAGCCGAGCACCAGCCCGGCGATCCGGGGTAGCCCGGCGTCTTCCAACAACAAGCCGGTGTCGTGAACGTACCGGCGGATCGGATCGGAAAGCGGCGTCATAATGACTTGATAATAAGTTCAATTCGTTTAGTCAATACTGAACGAACCGAATCGATCGAACGATGACGTGTCATCATAACCCATTGTGGCGGCGGACAAACGGCCTAAGATAGCCCCGCCCGCCAGCCCGGATGAAGTGTGCTTATGCGCAAATTGCTCGTTGCCAACCGGAGCGAAATCGCCATCCGGGTGTTTCGAACGGCGCATGAGCTCGGCATCCGCACTGTTGCCATCTACTCCTATGAGGACCGCTTTGCCCTGCACCGGTTCAAGGCCGATGAGGCCTATTTGATCGGCAAGGCGGGCGAGCCGATCCGCTCCTACCTCGACATCGACGCCATCATCGGCTTGGCGCACGAGCACGGCGTGGACGCCATCCACCCCGGCTACGGCTTCCTGTCCGAGAACGCCGCGTTCGCCCGTGCGTGCCAGTCGGCCGGCATCACCTTCGTTGGCCCGCGGCCGGAGATCCTCGACCAACTAGGCGACAAGGTCGTGGCCCGGCGGATCGCCCACGACGCTGGGGTTCCGGTTCTCGGTGGCAGTGAGGCGCCAGTCAAGACGGTCGCCGAGGCAAGGGCCCTGGCCCGCAAGCTCGGCTACCCGATCATGGTCAAAGCGGCGATGGGCGGCGGCGGCCGCGGGATGCGGGCCGTGCCGTCGGCGGACGAGCTGGAGGAGGCGATTGCGGCGGCCCGCCGCGAGGCCGGAGCCGCGTTCGGCGTCCCGGACGTGTTCCTGGAGAAGCTCGTCACACGGGCCAAGCACATCGAGGTGCAGCTACTCGGCGACAAGCACGGCCACTTGGTCCATCTGTTCGAGCGCGACTGCTCGGTCCAGCGGCGGCACCAGAAAGTCGTCGAGGTCGCCCCGGCCGTCAACCTGGACCCGGCCGTGCGGCAGCGCATCCTCGACGCCGCGCTGAAGGTCGGCCGGGCGGTCGGGCTGGACAACGCCGGCACGGCGGAGTTCCTCTACGACGTCGAGTCCGGCGAGTTCTACTTCATCGAGGTCAACCCCCGCATCCAGGTCGAGCACACCGTTACCGAGGTCGTGACGGGCGTGGACATCGTCAAATCACAGATCCTCATCGCCCAGGGCCGGCCGCTGCCCGACCCGGAGATCGGCCTGAGCGACCAGGCGGCCGCCCGTACCCACGGCTACGCCTTCCAGTGCCGCGTGACGACGGAGGACCCGGCCAACAACTTCGCCCCCGACTACGGCCGGCTGAGCCACTACCGCTCGGCCAGCGGGTTCGGCATCCGCCTGGACGCCGGCAGCGCCTTCGGCGGGGCGGTCATCACGCCCTTCTACGACTCGCTCTTGGTTAAGGTCACGGCCAGCGGGCTGCGGTTCGAAGACGCCGCCCGGCGGATGGAGCGGTGCTTGCAGGAGTTCCGCGTCCGCGGGGTGAAGACGAACATCCCGTTCCTGCTGAACCTGGTGCAGCACCCGGCGTTTCTTGAGGGCCGGGCGACGACGACGTTTCTTGACGAGACGCCGGAACTGTTCAAGCTACCGGCGCGGCGCGATCGGGCGACGAAGTTGCTGACGTTCATCGGGGAGCGGATTGTCAATCACAGAGGACAGAAGACAGAGGACAGAGGACAGCAAATACAGGTCGTC
>DASXAN010001079.1:0-1799 GCA_036406755.1 Gemmataceae bacterium | reverse complement strand
GGAGTCGGACCCACCGTGGTCCGCCTGGTCCGTCGTCGCGGCGGTATTCCTTGCCGGCGTCGCCTGGGAGCTGGCCCGCTTGGCCGTCGGCGTGATCGCCGTCGCGGCCGTGCGCCGGCGGAGCGTCGCCGTCACCGAGCCGCACGTGGCGGGGGAAGCGGACGAATTGCGGCGGGCGCTCGGTGTTCGTGCCCCGGTGGCCGTGCGGCAGTCGGGGGCGGTCGGCACGGCGGCGACGGTCGGCTGGCGGCGGCCGGTGATCCTGCTGGCCGCCGACTGGCCGACCTGGGACGCGGCCGAGCGGCGGGCGGTCCTGGCCCACGAACTGGCTCACGTCCGCCGGCGGGACTACCCGTTGGCCCTGGCCGCCGCCGCGTGTCGGGCGGCGCACTTCTACCACCCGCTCGTCCGCCGGCTGGCCGGCCGGCTGCGGCTGAGTCAGGAGCTAGCGGCGGACGCGCTGGCGGCCGCTGTCGCCGGCGGGCGTGAAATGTATCTGCGGGCGCTGGCCCGCCTGGCGCTGCGGCAGGACGCCGCACTCGTGGCCGGGGCGGCCCGGCCGTTTCTGTCGGACCGGGGCAGTTTACTGAGGAGGGTTGCGATGTTGCGCGTCACGGACGACGCCCGCCCGCTGGGCCGGGCAGTGCAGTGGGGCATGGCCGTGGTACTGATCGCGGCAGCGCTGGCGGCGTCGGCCGTCCGCGGTCCGGCGCAGGAATCGGCAGGTGCGAAGCCACAGGGCGGGGAGGTGGCCGGAGACCTGCCCCCGTTCGACCTGTCGTACATCCCGCCGACGTCGGCGGGGTTCGTGGCAATCCGCCCGGCCGCGCTGCTGAGCCGACCGGAGATGAAGCCGGTGCTTGAGCAGTGGGGCCGCCTGTTCAAGGCCCAGTGCAAGGCGGCCGGGCTCGGCCCGGCGTTCGACATCCCGTTCGATGCCATCGAGCAGGTGGTCGGGCCGTTCGAGTTCAAAACCTACACCGAGGAGGAGCGGAAGAAGAACCCCAACGGCGAGGGACACGCGGTCGTGATGGGGTTGAGCCTGATTCGCATGAACCGGGACTTCGACTGGCCCGGCACGCTCAAGGCCTTGGCCCCGCTCGTGACGGTCACCGAGGTCAAGCCCGGCGCGTTCGAGTGCCGCGGCGAGGTGTTCGGGCCGCAGACCATGACCGTCCACGTCATCGACCGCCGTACGCTCGTCCTCGCGCCGGTCCCCGGCGGTGCCCTGTCGCGCCGCGATGACAGCGCGGCCCGCTGGGGGCCGGCATGGAAGGCCGTCGAGCGGGCGGTGGCCGTCCAGGTCCACGATAACTCCGACGGCCGGTGGACGGAATCGCTCGCCCACGACCAGGCTGCCGCCAAAGTCCTGGGCGTCCTCGGCCGGCCTGTCCACTTGGCCTTTGGCCTATCAGGAGGCGAGTCCGTCGCCGTGACGGGCGCCGCGGACTACGCTGAGGAGCCGGCGGATGCCGCCGTGGTCAGCGGTGCGGAGGCGCTGCGGCGGATCATGCGGGACCAATTCAAGGGGGGGCCGGAGCCGGGCGCTGCCACCGACAGGATTCTGTTCGGTCTGGCGGACGAGTTCACCAAGTCATTCACGGTGCGGCGTGCTGGGAAGCTCGTCACGGCCGAGGCGCGGTTGACGACGAAATGGGTTGACCTCCTGCGGGCGATGACGCCGGGTGAGGACTCGGACGTCGCGCCGAAGGTCGAGGTTCAGGAAAGGAAGCCGTAGCCGCCGGACCCGTTTCGCCGCGACCCGAGTCTGCGAGGGGAGCGCTCCCCTCGCAGACTCG
>DASXAN010001078.1:0-6287 GCA_036406755.1 Gemmataceae bacterium | reverse complement strand
GGACTTGGCCCACCTGACCAAGGCCCTCGACGACGTGATCGACGCCATGGAGCACGCCGCCGCGTTCGCCGACCTGTACCGGTTCGACACCCTGAGCGGGCCGATGCGGCAGATGGTGCGGATCACGGTCCAGGCGGCCGGCGAGCTGACCCGGGCCGTGGCGAACCTGCGGAAGTTCAACGACCCCGAGTCGATCCGCGGGCCAACGGTCGCCATCCACACCCTGGAGAATGAGGCCGACGCCGTCTACCGGGCGGCAGTCGAGGACCTGTTCGCCAACGGGGCCGACGCCCGGGAGCTGGTCCGCCAGAAGGACATGCTCTTCTCCCTCGAGGGCGGCGTAGACCAGTGCGAGGACGCGATGGACGTCATTCGGTCGGTCGTGGTCAAGAACGGGTAACCGCGTCGGGCAATGACGAATGACGAAACACCCAATGACGAAGAAATGACGAAACCCGAAGGCCGAACGGCCCCGGCCAGATGTATCATTCGGGATTCGGACTTCGGGGTTCGTTCGTCCGTGGGTGTTTCGTCATTCGTCATTCTCTCTGGCTCTCGGACGGCGTGGTGAACGATGACTAGTACGGCCGCCCTGCTGCTGCTGGTCATCGTGCTGGCGCTGGTGTTCGACTACATCAACGGGTTCCACGACACGGCGAACGCGATCGCCACCGTCGTGTCGACGAACGTCCTGCCGGGACGGACGGCCGTCATCATGGCGGCGCTGTTCAACTTCGGCGGCGCATTCACCGGCGTCGGCGTCGCGAAGACGATCGGCGGGGACATCGCCGATCCGGCCGAGGTGACGCAAACGGTCGTCGCCGCCGCCCTGCTCGGGGCCATCACCTGGAACCTACTCACCTGGTACTACGGCATCCCGTCCAGCTCATCGCACGCCCTGGTCGGCGGCATCATCGGGGCCGTGTGGTCGTTCGAAGTGCTGAACGGTCGGCCGGCCGAAGCCGCCCTGACCGAGCTGTTCGCGTCGAAGGGGGTCATGCTGGTGCTGGAGGCGCTGTTCCTGTCGCCGCTGTTCGGCCTGATCGGTGGGTTCGTGCTGATGGTGATTCTTCTCTGGATCGTTCGGCCGTTCAAGCCGGCGACGGTGAACCGCGGGTTCCGGGGGTTGCAGTTGGTGTCGGCCGGCTTCATGGCGTTCGCCCACGGGTCCAACGACGCCCAGAAGTCGATGGGCATCATCACGATGGCCCTGGCCGCCTACGCCGGCACGTCGCAGCTGCACGTGCCGCTGTGGGTGATCGTCAGCTGCGCGACGGCGATGGCCCTCGGGACGGCGTCGGGCGGGTGGCGGATCATGAAGACGATGGGGCACAAGATCATCCGGCTGCGGCCGATCAACGGCTTCGCGGCGGAGACGGCGGCGGCCACGGTGATCCTGGCGGCCAGTCACCTGCACGCGCCGGTGAGCACGACGCACGTGATCTCGGCGAGCATCATGGGGGTGGGCGCGTCGCGGCGGGTGTCGGCGGTGCGGTGGGGGGTGGCGCGGAACATCCTGCTGGCGTGGGTGCTGACGATCCCGATCTCGGCCGCGGTGTCGGCGGGGGTGTACTGGCTGCTGCGGCAGGTGCTGGTGCCGTGAAACGACGCGGGCCGCCGACCGGCGCGGTCGGCGGCCCGTCAGTACCCCCAAGGGGAATCGAACCCCTGTCTTAGCCTTGAGAGGGCTATGTCCTAGGCCTCTAGACGATGGGGGCCTCTCCGGTATCCAATCTATACGGGTCCCCGGCCGGGCTGTCAAGTACACCCGGCGGTCACCCGCCGCCCGCCGGGAGTGTTTGCACGGCTGGTGCCGGCCCTGGTCTTCAAAACCAGCGGCGGGTGTGACGAACGCTCGCAGTCGGTTCGATTCCGATACACTCCCGCTTCCAATTCCTCTCCCATGCTCCCCGAAGCGCGGCGGACGGGGTGCGCTTCACCCACTCTACTTGGTGGACCATCCGTCTTCCCACGATCGGCGGTGCCGCGGCACGCCATGGACACTCCCCCCGCACCCGAACCGCGCGCCGAGGCCGCCTTGACGGACTCCGCTCCCCGACGACGCCGCGTCCTGGTTGCGGCGGTCACCGCCGACGAGGCCGAATCCCTCCGCGCCCTGCTGTCGGTCTGGGGGTGTGACGTCCGCACGGTCACCGACGGGGCGACGGTCGTCGCCGCGGCGAAGGCCTTTCGGCCCGGCGTGGCCCTGCTCGATCTGCGGCTGGACGGCACGGACGGGACTGACGTCGCCCGCCGTCTGCGCTCCTCACCTGACCTGGGCCGGGTTACGCTGGTCGCACTGGCCGGCCGCGGTGCCGCCCGCCGCGCCCACACCCCATCCGACGAGTTCGACCACCTCCTGACGCTGCCCGTGGATCCGGAAGCGCTGCGGCGGATCGCGGTCGGCTGACCCCCGGTATGGCGTTTGCCAAGTCTGATCAGACAGCCGGTCCCGGGCGGCCGGCCGTCGGACCGGTGGGGGAATCGCCGTGCAAGCTCTGGGGCTGAGCGTCCGCGAAATCCAGCAGACGGTCCGGGCCTGTGCCCACGTCCGCATCCCCGAAGCCATCCCGCCCTACCTCCAACAGTTCCTCGTCCTCCGCGTTCGGTCGGAGCACCCGGCCTTGGCGCGGAAGGTGGCCGACTTGTCTCAGGACCAGTGTGCCGAACTGTTCCGACTCATTCGCGCTTTGCAGCGGGCCGGGCGAGAGGAATCGCCGTGACGGCGAATGGGCCGGTTGCCCCTTGCAACCGGCCGGCCGGCGTGGTACAACCGTGCGTCCCGCCTGAGGTTGTCGTGTGATTGGGCGACGCGCGGCTTCCGAGGGCGGGACACTTTTCCCCGTGCGCGTCCCGCATTTCACGCCTTCGCACAACCGCGGTCAGCGACCCGCGCCGGTTGCGGGATCATTCTTCGGCCTGGTGAACCGGTACACGCCCCGCCCGCTCTGCGAGAACGTCATCAGGTACAGCTCGCCGCGGTCGTCCTCGCCGAACGACATGATCGGCAGCCCCCTATCGCGGATCGGCCGGTTGGCCACCACCCGCTTCGCCGCCTCGTCGTACTTCAGTGCCCAGATCTTGCCGGACACGTAATCGGCGTAGAGGTACATCCCGACCAGCTCCGGGAACCGCGAGCCGCGGTAGACGGCCCCGCCAGTGATCGATTTGCCGACGTCGTGATGGTACTCCCAGATCGGCTCGACGACGTCCGGCCGCGGACCGACGCCTTTGGCGCCAAACGGGTGCAACCCCTCCCGCACGCTCCAGCCGTAGTTGCCGCCCTTCTCGATCAGGTCGATCTCCTCGTACAGGTTCTGGCCGACGTCGGCCGCCCACAGCCGGCCGGTCGCCCGGTCGAACGCCATCCGCCAGACGTTCCGCAGGCCGTAGGCGAATACCTCCGGCCGGGCGTCCGGCCGCCCGGCGAACGGGTTGTCCTTGGGGATCGCATACGGCTTGCCGCCCTCCTTGCGGTTCACGTCGATGCGGAGGATCTTGGCCAGGAGCGTGTTCAGGTTCTGGCCGTTACTGTCCGGGTCGTTGGCCGCGCCGCCGTCGCCGAGGGCCAGGTACAGGTGGCCGTCCGGGCCGAAGACGACCGTGCCGCCGTCGTGGTTCCAGTACTTGTGCGTGACGCGGAGCAACTCCTCTTCCGACGCCGGGTCGGCCCGGTCCGGGTCGTCCTTGCTGACGCGGAAGCGGGAGAGGACGTTGACGTGGCCCGGCTCCTTGAGCGTGTAGAAGGCGAAGACCTCGCCCGTCCGCTTGTAGTCGGGGTGGAACGTCAGGCCGAGGAAGCCCTCCTCGTTCGTCCTGTCGTCGTACCGCACCTTCGATTGGATGTCGAGGAAGACTTTCGTCTGTTTCGCCGCCTGGTCGTTCGGCAGGACGTGGACCACGCCGTGCTGCGTGGCGATGAACACCCGGCCGGTCTGGTCGTTGGCGTGGGTGAGGACGATCGGCCGCAGGGGCGTCGGCCTGCCGGCGGATGTCTCGCCGGTCCAGCCCGCCCACTGCAACTCGGGGAACGCGACCTCTGTTTCCAGCGGCAGCGGCGTTTCGTCCACCGGACCGCTCGGCACGCGGAGGGCTACGGCGGTCAGCGTGCCGGCGGCCGTGTCGGGGACGTAGACCGTGTGGCCGTCGGCCGAGACCGACGGGCCGCCGGGGTCCGTGAACCCGCTCGCGATTTTTTCGGGCCGGTCGCCGGGCCGGGCGATGACGAACACGCCATTCGTGGTCGTCAGGTACAGCCGGCCGCGCCAGTCCCACGCCAGACCGGTGCCGCCGCCGACGCCGTCGTAAACCTTCGTCACGGTGCGGTCGGCGAGCTTCAGACGCAGCAGTTCACCGGCTTCACCGAAGAGCAGCACGTGCGACAGGCCGTCCATCAGTAGTGACCTTGGCCGCCCAAGGGGGACCGCTTTGCCGTCGGCGACCAGATCGACCTTGCCCCGGGGCGGAATGCGGTACACCGCGCCGTCGCCGTCCGCGTCGAGGACGTAGAGGACGCCCCGCTCGTCCACGGTCACACCGCGCAGGTCGCGGAAGACGTCCGCCGCGCTGTGGACCTGAACCTTCCCATTCCGGTCGACCCGCCACACCTTCCGCCGGTCAACGACGAACAGGAGGTCGTTCCAGGTCGCGGCCGCCCGCGGGGCGTCGAGGCCCGCGGCGAACGGCACCGCGCGGTCCCCGTGCATAGCGAGGACGGCTCCGTCGCCATCCCGGCCGGACTGACCTGAGGCTGTCACAAACACCCGGCCATCGCGGCGGACAACGGCGGCCGTCGGGCGACGCAGGTCTCTGAGCAACGGTGCCGGCCGGTCGGCCCCGGCGGCGGCACCCGCAACGACCCACGCGAGAACTGTTGCCACGGCCGGTCGAATCATCACGGACCTCCTGGCGGCGACGGCGGAAACCGCTCGGCGCATCCTACGGGCGGCCTGCCCCGGTGTCCGCGGTCGGTTGGCACGCAACCTGCACCCCGCCGGACGGATTCGCACCTTACGCCGTGGATGAAGAGGGCCGTCTGATGTCGAACCGATGGGGATTGGCCGCCGTCCTGGCGGCCGCACTGGCGGGCGGGGTCGGCCTGTGGGCGCGGCAGGGCCCGGCCGGCCGGCAGCCCCGGCCGAAGGCGCCGCGCGACGCCGTGGCCGAGGCACAGACTACGCAGCCCGTGCCCGCCGACCGCCCGGAGCAGAAGAAGACGCGGCACGACAACTCCGAGCAGTTCAAGCCCGGCCACCCCGCCCCGCTCACCCCGGCGTTCGCCGACCAGCCGGACCAGGGGCGCGGACTCGGGTTCGACTTCGCCCGCGACCCGCTCAACGCCAAGAAGCCGTTCCAGTCGTTCGAGGAGACGATGCGGGAGGACGTGGCCATGAAGCCGAAGGTCATGGCCCAGCAGCACAAGCTCCTTGAAGCCCGCTACGACCTGGCGCCACGGCACGACCCGTCGGCGAAGATGTCGCGCGGCAAGCCCGTTTGCGTCGGCCCGACGGCCCGGCTCAAGGAGGGGCTGAACTGGGACCGGCTCGCCGCCATGACGCCGGACCAGATCAGGCAGGCGAACGCCTTCCCGTACCCGTCCCTGCCGCACCCGAAGCAATCGACTGGCGGGCAGGTGTTCCCGCAGGTGCAAACGGCGATGTTCCCGCGGCTGGAAAGGTTCGACGTCGAGTTCGACCTGCCCAACGACTTCCTGCCGGAGTTCCCGCCGGCGATCTTCCTCCAGAGCCGGCCGGAGCTGGGCGACGTCTCCCGCGGCGAGGTCGTCTCGATCAACAACTTCCGCGAGCTGTTCAAGGACATCCTGACGCCCGTGCAGCTGGAGGGGATGCGGTTCCTGCTGACTCCCCTGCCGCAGGAGGAGTTCAACCCGACCGACGACCGCAAGTCGGCCCAGCCGACGATGGGCGTCGCCTGCCTCGACTGCCACATCAACGGGCACACGACCGGCCAGTTCCACCTGAGCCCGGACATGCGACCGCAGGAACGGCGATTCCGCCTGGACACCGTCAGCCTGCGCGGCGTGTACAACCAGCAGATCCACGGCTCGAAGCGCAGCCTGCGGTCGGTCGAGGACTTCACCGAGTTCGAGCAGCGCACGGCCTACTTCAACGGGGACCCCATCCGCCCGATGAAGAAGGGGTTCCAGGAATTCCCGCGAAGCGTCATCCCCTTCATGGCGCAGGCGCAGAACATGCTCGACTTCCCACCGGCGCCGAAGCTGGACCTGGTGGGCCGGCTCATTCCAGGCAAGGCGACCGAGAGCGAGC
>DASXAN010001077.1:0-2715 GCA_036406755.1 Gemmataceae bacterium | reverse complement strand
GTCCTCCGCCGCCGGGTCGCTCAACCTCAGGAGCAGGTTCGCCAACTCCCGCCAGTCACGCAACTCGGGTGCATTCGGCAGCCAGTCGGCGACCGCCTGCCACCGCTGGTGCGTCTCCTTGCCGTCCGGGTACACGTCCAGGTAGTGCCGGCGGACGACCTCGCGGCCGGCCTGGATCGCCCGCTCGTACGACGCCCGGGCGGCCCGGCGGACCTCGGGCGCGGCGGCGTCCGGCAGATCCGCCGGTGACCACTCGTTGGCCCGCGGGTACGACTGCCGCAGGGCCGCCAGCACCTCGCCGGACTGGTCGGCGGCGGAGCGGTCGGTCAGCCGCAGCACCGCCGGCCGGTTGCCGTCGCCGGCCAGGCCGAGGGCTTGCGCCAGGTCGCGGAGCCGGTCGAGCCGCTGGCGGACCTTGTCCCACGCCCCGCGGGCCTGCTCCACGCTCGGGAAGTTGAACACCGCGCCGAAGGTTACCGCCGGTGTCCCCGCCGCGGCGTGCGACTCGCGGAGCCGGTCGCCGCGGCGGAACGGCGGCGCCGCCGCCTCGCGGGAGAGCGCCTCGACGCCGTCGAGCCATTGCGCCCAGGGTAGCGGCGCGCCCTCGGCCGTGCGGTCGGCGAACAGCAGCAGCCGGTTGCCCTTGGCCGTTAGCTGCCGGTACCAGTCCTCGACCTCGCCGGCCGCCTTGCGGAGCGCCTTGACGTCGTCGAGCCACTTGTCGCGGAGCTGGGCGGCATCGGTCTGGCCCCACTCGCCCCGGAACTGCGCCGGCGGCTGTTCCTCGCGCAGCGCCCGCTCGACGTCGGCGAGGTCGTCGAGCGACCGCGCCTCCGCCGGCGGCCGGATTTGCGCGAGTTGATCCTTGTAGTCCCGGTAGGCCGTCAGCTCGGCGAGCCGGCCCTTGACGTACTGCTGCGTCTCGGCCGGCAGGCCGGCGAACCCGGCGTCGTTCTCCAGGTCGGACAGTTCGCCGATCTTCCGTTGGAGCGGCTCGGTCAGGCGGACGGACGGCGTCTGCCCCTCGCGGGCGCGGTAGCTCTCGACCTTGGCGGCTAGCTCCGACCGCTGGAGCGACGGCCGGTTGAGCAGCAGCCCGCCGGCGAACAGGGCCAACCCGCCGATGACGGCGGCCGACCCGAGGACGGTCCACGCCAACCGCCGCTGCGACTGCCGGCGGCGCTGGTGGAACGATTTGGCGGCGGCCAGCGCCTTGCGGAACAGCTCGGCGACGCCCCACGGCTCCCGCGGCCGGGCGGGGGCACCGGCGAGGGCCGGCCACTTGACGGCCGTTGCCGCCAGATCCAAGTTCAGGTCGCCGAATGGCACAGTGCCCTCGTCCGCGTCGTCGGCCAGGAACTCGCGGAACCGCCGGCCGACCTCGGCCTGCCGGGCCTCGACCCGAGCCTGCCACGCGGCCGGCGTGTCGTCGGGCTGGGCGAGCAGGTCACACTTGCTCAGGACCAGGTAGACGGGCAGGCCGCCGACGTCCGTCCGCCGGCCGCGCTCGCGGCGGAACAGTCTCAGGAAGCGGACGAACTCGGCCAGGTCGGCGTCCACCTGGGCCGGGCTGGCCCCGGCGTCCACGACCAGGATCAGCGCGTCCGCCCCCTCGATCGCGCCAGCGAGGGTGTTGGCCGGGGCGTCGTCGGGGAGCGTTCGCCGCTGGGTGAGCAGGTCGTTGGCCACGCGGCCGTCGCAGTCGATCAACACGGCCGACTCGCGGCGGTCGGGATCGGGCTTGGTCCCGGAAATGGGGTCGAGCGCGACCGAGTACGGGACGATTTCTTCCAGCGTTTCCCGCGGCCGGTCGTCGTAGACGCGGCGCTGAAGCTCGGCGAGGCCGCTCGACGGGTCGATGAGCCGGCCGCCGAGCGCCCGCTCCTGTGACTGCCCGGCCTGAGCCAATGCCCCGAGCAGCGACGACTTGCCGGCGTCCGGCATGCCGAACAGCACGACGCGGACGGCCGCGGGGTCGGCTGCGGCGGGTGGAGTCGAGGAGGTCGGTGTGGGGGAAGCCATCAGGTCGCCTTGGCCCCCACCCGACGCCGCGGGTGGGCTTAACCGTGTGTTATACGAGTCACGGTGGGATGTCGCCGGGGGCGGTCACGACGTTCACGGTCAGGCCGTTCTGCCGCGCCCACAGCTCCAGGTCGTCCACCGGCGCCGTGCCGCGGGCGACGCTGTTTTCGTAGATGAGGATGTCCAGCGCTTTCGCCGGCGGGTCGGCCGCCATCCGCCGGCGGATCACCTGCTGAACGTCGGCCAGCGTGCGGGCCTGCCGTTCGCCCTCGACGCGGTACGCGGCCCCGTTGCGGACCAGGTCGCCGCCGAGCATGATGACGCGGACGCGGGTGGACTCCGGCGTGGTCGGCAGCGACTTCGGCGGCGGCTCCGGCGGCGACGGCTTGTCCGGCTGGGTCGCCGCGGTCCGGGCGGACGCCGAGTCGCCAGTGCCTTTTCCGGTGCCCAGGCCCCAACTGCCGATGCCCCACCCGCCGCCGCCCATGCCGCTGAACAACAGCACGGCAACGGCCAGCCCGCCGGCGACGCCGCCGAGGATGCGGACGAGCGTCCGCACGGCCGGCGGCTGCGGCTTGCGGAACAGTTGGCGAATGATGAGGCCGACGATCGCTCCCGTGAGCAGCGCCCCGACGGCCGCCCCGCCGGCGACGGCCAGCGCCTTGACCACGATCTGGCCGAGGTCGTCCACAA
>DASXAN010001076.1:0-6521 GCA_036406755.1 Gemmataceae bacterium | reverse complement strand
GAGGTCACACAGAGGGCCACAAAGAGGAAGGAGTTGATCACACGTCTTCTTGGTGGTTCTCCGTGTGACCTTCGTGTCTTTGTGGTGAGTGCTTACTTCAGCAGCCACTCCAGCACGGCCTTCTGGGTGTGCAGCCGGTTGCCGGCCTGCTGGAACGCCAGGCTCTGCGGGCCGTCCAGCACCTCCCCCGTGATCTCCTCCCCGCGGTGGGCCGGCAGGCAGTGCAACACCTTCGCCTCCGGCGGGGCCAGAGCCAACAGCGCGGCGTTCACCTGGAACCGGGCGAACTCGGCCAACCGCTTCTCCTTCTCCGCCTCCTGGCCCATGCTCGTCCACACGTCCGTGTAGATCACGTCCGCCTGCCGCACCGCCTGGGCCGGGTCGTGCGTCTCGGTCAGCGTCCCGTGCGGGGCGTGGCGGCGGAACGCCTCCCGGAAGCCCGCGTCGAATCCGTACCCGGGCGGCGACGCCAGCACGAACGCCGCCCCGAGCTTGCCGCACCCGAACGCCAGCGACTTGGCCACGTTGTTCCCGTCCCCAACGAACGCCACCGTCCGCCCGCGGACCTCGCCGAACGCCTCCTTGATCGTCAGCAAGTCCGCCAGAGCCTGGCACGGGTGGGCCAGGTCCGACAGGCCGTTGATGACCGGGCACACGCCCTGTTCCGCCAGGGCGCGGACGGTGTCGTGCTTGAACACCCGGGCCACCAGGGCGTCCACGTACTGGCCGACCACCCGGCCGAAGTCCTCGACACTCTCCCGCCAGCCCAGCCCGACCTCGTTGCCCGGCAGGAACAGGCTGGTGCCGCCGAGCTGGGCCACGGCCGACTCGAAGCTGACCCGCGTCCGCAGCGACGGCTTCTCGAACACCAGCCCGACCACCCGGCCCCGCAGCGGCAGGTCATCCGCCCGGACGCGGCGGGCGGCCTTGAGCCGGGCGGCGTCGGCCAGCAGGTGGGTGATCTCGTCGGCGCTCAGGTCGGGGATGTCGAGGAAGTGGCGCATGGGAGTTTGTTTCGCCGCGACCCGGAGGCTTTGCGGAGGGGAGCGCGGCGGCCCGCTCCGCTCCGCAGACTCCGCGTCGCGGCTAACCGGTCAGGTGGTTGTCAAAACGTCCGCGAGAATGTCACACCCTTCGTCCAGTTGCTCGTCCGTCAGCGTCAGGGCCGGGAGCAGGCGGAGGACCGTGCCGTGCGTGCAGTTGATCAGCAGTCGCCGGTCGATGCACTGCTGCACCAGCGGGCCGCCCTCGACCGTCAGCTCGACGCCGATCATCGCCCCCTTCACCCGCACCTCCTTGATCTGCGGGCACCGCTCTTGGAGCGCCTCCAGCCGGCCGCGAAACCGCTCGCCGATCTGCACCGCTCGGTCGAGCAGGCCGTCCGCCTCGATCGTCTCGATCGTCGCCAGGGCGGCCCGGGCGGCCAGCGGGTTGCCGCCGAACGTCGCCGCGTGCGTGCCCGGCTTCAACTTGGCGGCGACCTCCGGCGTGGCGATCAGCCCGCCCATCGCCGCGCCGCCGGCCAGGGCCTTGGCCAGAGTGATGATGTCCGGCCGGACGCCGGAGTGCTGGTACGTGTACCACCGCCCCGTCCGGCCCATGCCGGTCTGCACCTCGTCGAAGATCAGCAGCAGCTTCCGCTGGTCGCACAGGTCGCGGAGCCCTTCCAGGTAGCCCGGCGGCGGCAGGTTCACCCCGCCCTCGCCCTGGATCGGCTCCAGCATGATCGCGCACGTGGCGTCATCGACCTGGGCGGCGGCGGCGGCGAGGTCGCCGAACGGGGCGTACTTGAACCCCGGCAAGAGCGGCTCGACGCCGGCGTGATACTTCGGCTGACCCGTCGCGCTGAGCGAGCCCATCGTCCGGCCGTGGAAGCTGTTGACCATCGTGGCGATCTTGTACCGGCCCTGGCCGCCGTTAAGGCGGGCGAGCTTGATGGCCGCCTCGTTCGCCTCCGTGCCGGAGTTGCAGAAGAAGCACTGACCGGCGAAGTCGGTCCGCTCGGACAGCGCCTGAGCGAGCTGCCCCTGCGGCTCGGTGTACCAGGTGTTCGGGACGTGGATGAGCTGGGCGACCTGCTCCTGCACGGCGGCGACGACCCGCGGCGGGCAGTGGCCCAACAGGCCGCAGCCCCAGCCGGGGAACAGGTCGAGGTAGCGGTTGCCCTCGGCGTCCCAGACGTACGACCCCTCGCCGCGGACCAGGCAGACGGGGTAGCGGGTGTAGTTGCCGATGACGTACCGGCGGTACTGGTCGATGACTTGTTCGGACGTCGGCGCGGTCGTGGTCATCAATGGGAAACCCCGCAAGCCCACCCGCGGCGGCGGGTGGGGCTGTTCCACCCACCCGCCGCCGCGGGTGGGCTTGGACGGTTACAGAACGATCTCGGTGCCCACGCCCCGGTCGGTGTAGATTTCCAACAGCAGCGCGTGCGGCAGCCGGCCGTCGATCACGTGCACCTTGCCCACCCCGGCCCTCAGGCTGTCCAGGCACGCCTCCACCTTCGGCAGCATCCCGCTGTCGATCACGCCCCCCGCCGCCAGGTCCCGGCACCCGGCCGCGTCCAGGTGCGGGATGGTCGAGGCCGCGTCCCGGCGGTCGCGGAGGATGCCGGGCGTGTCGGTCAGGAACACCAGCTTCTCCGCCTTCAGGTGGGCGGCCACGGCAGCGGCGGCCGTGTCGGCGTTGACGTTCAGCCAGCCGCCGGCGGCGTCCACGGCCAGCGACGGGATGACCGGCACCACGTTGGCGTCGGCGAAGGCGGCGATCAGGCCGGCGTCCACCCGCGTCACCTGACCGACACGGCCCAGGTCGATCGGTTCGCCGTTCTCGCCGGGGAGGAGCAACTTTTCGCCGAACAGGCACTGGAGGGTGTCGGTGTGCAGGCCGACCGCCCGGCCGCCCAGCTGGCGGACCTGCCGGACGATGCCGGCGTTGACCTCGTCCCTCAGCACCTGGACGACGACGGCCAGGGTGGCGTCGTCGGTGACGCGCCGGCCGGCCCGCTTGGTGGGAGTCAGACCGGCAGCCGTCATGGCCCGGTCGATCGGCTTGCCGCCGCCGTGGACCAGGACCGGCCGCAGGCCGACCGTCTCCATGAAGACCACGTCGTGCAGGGTGGCGTGGAGGGCGGCCGGGTCCTCCATGGCGCTGCCGCCGAGCTTGACCACGGTGCGGCAGCCGCGGAACGTGCGGATGTAGTTGAGCGCCTCGATCAGCGCTTCGGCTTTTCGCAGGGCGTCCATCGCGGTCGCCACCGGCGGGCGGGAGCAAAAGACATACTGTAGGCCGGCCGGCGGACAGCGTCAACGAACCGGCCGGCCGGGACGGGGGTTGGAGAAGATGGGCGATTCCGCCCGGGTCGCCTGTTGCTTCCGTCCGGCGGACCGGCTATATTCAACCCCGCAACCCGCCTGCGGGCGGCGTCGGGCGTACCGCGTGGGTCCGCCGGCCCGCGTCAGCACCCTCTTCACGACGGAGGCTCTCATGGTGCGTTTTGCGAGTTTGTTCGCCGTGGCGCTGGCCCTGGCCGCCCTGGTCGCCACCGCCCAGGCCCGCCCGGACAAGAACGAGAAGACCCTGACCGGCACGATCACCTGCGCCAAGTGCGACCTGGGCGTGGAGAAGAAGTGCGCCACGGTGATCAAGGTCAACGAGGGGGGCAAGGACGTCGTCTACTACTTCGACCAGAAGGGCGACAAGGACAACCACAAGAAGATCTGCCAGACCCCGAAGGAGGGGACGGTCACCGGCACGGTGAGCGAGAAGGACGGCAAGAAGATCGTCACCGTCTCGAAGGTCGAGTTCAAGTGACCGCCGCCGCCGGGCGGTGAAGTCCGCGCCAGGCCCACGGGTAGTCCCGTGGGCCTTGTGTTTGCGCGGGCCGCGCGACCCGCTAGGATAACGCCATCACGAACGGAGGCAGTCGTGCGAATCATCCTGGCCAACCCCCGCGGGTTCTGCGCCGGCGTCAACATGGCCATCGACAGCCTGGACCGGGCGCTGGAGCTGTTCGGCACCCCGCTGTACGCCTACCACGAGATCGTCCACAACCGCCCGGTCGTCGAGCGGTTCCAGAAGCGGGGCGTCGTCTTCGTCGAGTCGATGGAGGACATCCCGGAAGGCTCGACCGTCCTGTACAGCGCCCACGGGGTGGCCCCGGCCGTGCGGGAGGCGGCGGCCCGCCGCCGGCTGCGGGCCATCGACGCCACCTGCCCGCTGGTCACCAAGGTCCACATGGAGGCCGTCCGGTACGCCAAGGACCGCTACCACATCATCCTGATCGGCCACGAGGGGCACGACGAGGTCGTCGGCACGATGGGCGAGGCGCCGCAGAGCATCACCCTGGTGGAGAGCGAGGCGGACGTCGAGGCGCTGACCCTGCCGGCCGACGCGAAGGTGGCGTACCTGACACAGACGACGCTGAGCGTGGACGAGACGCAGGGGATCATCGCGGCGCTGAAGCGGAAGTACCCCCACAGTGCCGGCCCGGCCAAGGACGACATCTGCTACGCGACGCAGAACCGGCAGGAGGCGGTCAAGGACCTGGTGCCGGAGGCGGACGTGGTGCTGGTCCTGGGCAGCCGGAACAGCTCCAACAGCCAGCGGCTGGCGGAGATCGCCCGGGTGGCCGGGAAGGCGGCGTACCTGATCGACGGCGTGCACGAGCTGCGGGACGACTGGTTCGCCGGGGCGCGGGCGGTGTTGGTGACCGCGGGGGCGAGCGCCCCGGAGGACGTGGTGCAGGAGTGTGTCGGGCACCTGCGGCGGCGGTTCGGGGCGGACGTGGAGAGCCGAACGGTGCGGGAGGAGCACGTCAGCTTCCCGCTGCCGAAGGGGCTGCGGGAGTTGACGATGGTGTGATCAGCGAGCGGGGCGCGAGAGCGCCCCCGAGGGGGCGGCGATGGCAACCGTCAACATGCTCGGGCTGGTGGACCACGGCCGGCGCGTGTCTGATGAGGAGTTCGAAGATGCGGACTTCGAACCGGGCTACCTCTATGAGCTGATCGACGGGAGGCTATCCGTGCTGCCCACGCCGAACCCGTCCGAGAACGATCTGGAGGAATGGCTCGGGTACAAGCTGCGCGTCTATTCCCACCAAGCCCCCGAGGTGATCAACAAGGTGTCGGGCAAGGCGCGGGTGTTCGTCCCCGGCCGGCCGGGGACGACATGCCCCGTTCCCGACCTCACGGCGTACCGCGACTACCCGTTTCACCTGCCGGCCCGGGCCCGCACTTGGAGAAATGTGTCACCCATCCTCGTCGCGGAAATCCTGGTCGACTCTCACCCTCACAAGGATCTCGTGCGAAACGTCGGCCTATACCTGCAAGTCCAGACCGTCCGCGAATACTGGATCATCGACGGCCGCGACGATCCAGACCAGCCGATCCTGATTGTCCGCCGCCGCCGCGGCCGAGCGTGGCTCCGACCCCGCGAGTACGCCTACGGCGAGACGTACACTACGCCCCTCCTGCCCGGCTTCTCATTGCTTATCGACCCGCGCCATTGAGGCGTCCCATGCCTCCGCCCGATCTGACTGCCCCGCTCGACTTCCGCCCCCGCCTGCCCCGCCGCCGCGACTGGCGGCTCGGCTGCGCCGGCGCCGGCTTCATCATGCGCGACTGTCACCTCGTCGCCTACCGCCAGGCCGGCTTCAACCCCGTCGCCGTCGCCAGCCGCGACCCGGCCCGCGCCCGCGAGGTCGCCGCCCAGCACGGCATCCCGACCGTTCACGCGAGCATTGCGGATCTGCTGGCCGACCCGCAGGTCGAAGTCCTCGACGTCGCCGTGCCGCCGGACGTGCAGCCGGCCGTTATCCGCGAAGCAGTCCAGCACGCCAGCCACATCCGGGGCATCCTCGCCCAGAAGCCGCTGGCCATGTCGGTCCGCGAAGCCCGCGAATGCGTCGAGGCGTGCGAGCGGGCCGGGATCACGCTCGCCGTCAACCAGAACATGCGGTACGACCAGTCGGTGCGGGCGCTGAAGTGCCTGCTCGACCGCGGCTGGCTCGGCACTCCGGTCCTGGCGACCATCGACATGCGGGCCATCCCACACTGGATGCCGTGGGCCCGCGGCCTGCCGTCGCTGGCCACGTTCGTCATGTCGATCCACCACCTCGACACGTTCCGCTACTGGTTCGGTACGCCGGACCGCGTCCTGGCCAGCTCCCGCCCCGACCCGCGGACGCAATTCCCGCACGAGGACGGCATCAATCTATATGTGCTGGAATACGCCGACGGCCGGCGGGCCGCCGCCTGGGACGACGTCTGGGCCGGCCCGGCCCGCGAGGGGGCCGAGCCCGACATTTCCATCCGTTGGCGCGTCGAGGGGACGGACGGGCTGGCCCGCGGCACGATCGGCTGGCCCGGCTACCCGGCCCGGGTGCCGAGCACGCTCGACTTCACGACCAAGCGGCACGCCGGCTGGCAGTCGCCGCGGTGGGAGGACGTGTGGTTCCCGGACGCGTTCGTCGGCACGATGGCCCAGCTGTTGTGTGCGCTGGAGGACGGGACGGAGCCGGA
>DASXAN010001075.1:0-4514 GCA_036406755.1 Gemmataceae bacterium | reverse complement strand
GGCAAAAAACGAGCGAGGTCGATCGCGAAATCATCCGTCAGCGCGGGCACGTGGCCCAGCTCCAGGACCGGGTGAGGGCGCTGCAAGCCGAAATGGCCGCCGGGCGGGCCGTCATGATGGAGGCCGAGAAGGGGTTTCAGGATGAGACGAGGAAGTTCTGGACGCACGCCCAGGACACCGTCAAGGAAACCAAAGACAGGGAAATCACCCTCGAGATGGCAATCCTTAGCGTCTTGAATAACGCCGTGCTGACCCTCTTTGAATCCGCGGTCGCCGGCCGGTCGTCGGCCATCGGCGGGTCGGCGACGCTCGCCGCCCTGCAACGGGCGCGGCAGTGGCTGGTCATGTCCGCGGACTTGGCCCACCAACGGGCGAACGACTGGCTGGCGGCTCACCGCGGCGGGGACCCGCTGGAACAGGCGCACGCCGAGATGCTGCGACGGGCCCGGGAGCTGATCCTCCACCGCCGTTTTGCCTGACGTCACCTAACCCCAGGAGGAAGTCATGTCTCGCACGTCCGTCCGCCGCCTCGTCCTCGCGCTCGCCATCACCGCGGCGGCGCTCACCCCCGCCGCGGCCGTGGCCGGGGGCCGCCCGTTCAAGGCGCGGCTGACCGGGAACGCCCACCTGAGCCCGACCGACGACCCGGCCGTCCTCCGCAACGACGAGACCGGCCAAGGGAACGCCACCCACCTCGGCCGGTTCACCTGGACCGACGTGGAGTTCGCCGACTTCTCCGACTTCCCGCTCATGATCACCGTGGAGGCGACCTTCACCATGACCGCGGCGAACGGCGACCAGCTGTACGGCGAGTTCACGACCGTCGGCGTCCCGGCCGCGGACGGGTCGCTCGTCATCCACGGGCACTTCCACTTCACCGGTGGGACGGGGCGGTTCACCGACGCGGAGGGGTATGGCCAGATCGACGCCGTCGCCTCGACGGGCCCGGACCTGCCGTTCACCGGGACGCTGACCGGCAGGATCGACTACTGACGCCCGGCGGACCGGTGTGCCGTGGTTTGCCTGTAGGCCGTGTGTTCTTAAGAAAGACACGGTTTGCAAGCAAACCATGGCACACGGTCCGAACCGACATGCGCGCCGCGACCCGCCTCGCCCCGCTCCTGCTCGCCGCCGCCCTGCCGCTGGCCGCCGCGGCCGAGCCGGCCCTGAAGCTGCACGTCGTCCCGGTGGCGGTCAAGTCGTACCGCCTGCTCGCCATGAGCATGGACGCCGACGGCTTCATCTGGACCGGGTCCATCCACCGCGTCGTCCACCGCTACGACCCCCGCACCGCCGCCGTCGAGACGATCAAGCTCCCCTACGACTCCTCGGCCAGTTCGTGCATCTGCGCCGGGACCAAGGTCTACATCCTCGGCCAGTCGTACCCGCGCCTCATCATCTACGACCGCGCCACCAAGCAGTTCCGTGAGACCGCCTACCCGTCGCCGAACCCGGACGTGTGGTACGGCACCGAGGCGATCGACGGCCGGCACCTGTTCCTGTTCGACCGCGGCAGCGTCGGCCTGATCCGCTGGGACACGCAGACCGACACCGGCCAGGCGGTCCCGTGGCCGTACCCGGTCGGGGTCCCGTCGTTGGGCCGGTACGAGCCGCGGGACAAGGCGCTGTGGTGCTACGTCTGGGACTTCGCCGGCGGGCAGTACAAGCCGGTCGGCCTCGCCCGGTTCGACCCGGTGGCGGACAAGTTCACCGGCTGGTACCCGTTCCCGGCCGAGGGGGCCGACCTGCCCGAGTACGCCGATCCGGCCGCGACGTTCTTCGTGCCGCACACGCTCAAGGGGAAGCTGGTGCCGTTCGACTTCAAGCGGCTGCGGTGGTGCCGGCCGCTGGCGGTGCCGCGGTTCGGCGAACTGTTCGCGTTCATCGGCCTGGCGGCGTCGTACCGCGACAAACTGTACTTTTCGCTGAGCACCTACAACGGCACGGAGTTGGGCTGCGATGGCAAGCCGTACCACTTCTGCAACGCGCTCCTGGAATTCGACCCGGCGACCAAACGGTTCGCGTTCCCGACCCTGGAGGCGAAGGACGCCTTCTACCAGGTGGCGTACACGCTCGCGGCCGGCGGCGAGTTCTACGCCACCGGGTCGAACATCCGCGAGGCGGACGGGCGGCTGAACCAGGCCCGGGCCGGGGAGGTCGTGTTCTGGCAGACGCGGCCGCCGGCGCCCTCGCCTTGACGAAACCCGCCCGCCCGGTCACCATGCCCGCCAGTCGGGCTGCGCGCGGCGGCCCCGCGCCCCGGACCGGCGAGGCCCCATGCCCCACCCCCTCAAGACCGCCCTGCGGCCGGTCAAATTCGTCCTGCGGCCGGGCGTCCGTCTCGCCCGGCGGGTGCCCGGGCTTCGCGCCTTGCCCGGCCTTCGCCCGCCCCCGCCGCCGCCCCCGCCACCCCCGCCGCCGCCCCCGGCCGTCATCGACCCCGCGGCCAAGCGGCGGAAGCTCGACCGCATCCGCCCCCTCCTCCGGGACGACCTGCCGGTCGTCGAGGCGGCCGGCCACTTCGACGCCCTCACCCCCGACCTGCGGCAGCGGTTCAACATCGCCGACACCGACAACGTCAGCAGCAACAACTACGACCCCATCGCCCTGGACGTGATCGCCCGCCACCGGGGCGGGCTGGTGCTGGACTGCGGGGCCGGGCTGCGGTCGGAGTACCACGACGACGTCGTCAACTTCGAGGTCGTCCCGTACCCGACGACGGACGTGCTCGGCGTGGGCGAGTGCCTGCCGTTCCGGGACGGGGCGTTCGACGCCGCCTTCTCGCTGAACGTCCTGGAGCACGTCCGCGACCCGTTCGCCTGCGCGAAGGAGTTGGCCCGGGTGCTCAAGCCGGGGGGCGAGCTGTACTGCGCCGTCCCGTTCCTCCAGCCGCTGCACGGGTACCCGCACCACTACTACAACATGAGCCACCAGGGGCTGCGGAGCCTGTTCGAGCCGCACCTGCACGTCGAGCGGCAGGAGGTGCTGGCGAGCGGCCTGCCGGTGTGGACGCTGGCCTGGTTCCTGCGGCGGTGGGCGGCCGGGCTGACCGGCCCCGCCCACCAGCAGTTCCTCGAGCTGCGGGTCGGCGACCTGCTCGGCGACCCGATCACGTACCTGTCCGCCCCGTACGTCACCGGCCTGCCGGAGGCGTCGAACTTCGAGCTGGCGTCCGTGACCACGCTCGTCGCCCGCAAGGCGGCGTAGCCCCTTCTGCGCCGCCCCCCGGCGGGTTAGGATGGTAGCCGCGGGCGGCAGCCCGCCGCGACTGCCCCCGCCGGAGCCACCCATGCCGCTGGACCCCCGCGCCGCCGTCTACACCGGGTCGTTCGACCCGGTCCACCTCGGCCACCTGGACGTGATCCGCCGCGGTGCCCGGCTGTACGACCGGCTGATCGTCGGCGTCGGCGTCAACCCGGAGAAGGAGCCGCTGTTCAGCCCGGAGGAGCGGGTGGACCTGCTCCGCCGGGTGGCGGCCCCGTTCGCCAACGTCGAGGTGCGGGCGTTCCACGGGCTGACGGTGAAGTTCGTCCGGGACGTCGGGGCGCGGGTGATGCTCCGCGGCCTGCGGACGCTCAGCGACATGGAGTACGAGTTCGACATGTCGCTGACGAATCAAAATCTCGATCCCGAGATCGAGACGGTGTTTTTGATGGCGCAGGTGGAGCACTCGCACTTCAGCGGGACGCTGATCCGGCAGATCGGCGTGTTCGGCGGCGACCTGGACATGTTCCTGCCGCCGGAGGTGCAGGCGGCGACGCGGGCGCGGCTGCGGGAGCGGCGGGGGACGAGTGGTTAGCCGCGACGCGGAGTCCGCGGAGCGGAGCGCGCCAAGGCGCGCTCCGCTCCGCGGACTCCGCGTCGCGGCTAACCGGGAGGGGATCAAATGGCAGACGCAACCACGTTCGACACCTTCACCCGCAAGACCGCCGCGACCCTGCGAACGAATGATCACCCGCCCGCCACCCGGGCCGACTGGGACGCCCGCCGCACCACCGTCCGCGCCGCCGTCCGCGCCGCCATCGGCCCTGTGCCGGCGGAGCCGTGCCCGCTCAACCCGCAACTGCTCGGCACCCTCGACCGGACCGGCTACCGCGTCGAGAAGCTCGCCTTCCAGAGCCGGCCCGACGTGTGGGTGACGGCCAACGTCTACGTCCCGGCCGGCGGCACCGGCAAGCGGCCGGCGGTGCTGGCGGTCCACGGCCACCACGCCTGGGCGCGGATCGACCCGACCGTGCAGTCGTACTGCATCGGCCTGGCGACGCTCGGGTTCGTGGTGCTGTGCGTGGACGCCTTCGGGGCCGGCGAGCGGCACGCCAGCCCGGCCCGCGGCACCTACCACGGCAGTCTCGACGGAGCGGCCCTCTGGCCGGTCGGGCAGACGCTGCTTGGAATGCAGCTTTACGACAACCGCCGGGCCGTGGATTACCTGCTCACCCGGCCCGAGGTGGACCCAAATCGGCTCGGCGTCACAGGGGCCAGCGGCGGCGGCAACCAGACGATGTACGCCGGGG
>DASXAN010001074.1:0-5040 GCA_036406755.1 Gemmataceae bacterium | reverse complement strand
GACGTTCCGCCTATGGACAGCCACCGCGCCCGACAGGGCGACCGCCAGCTGTGGTACACTCGCTCTGCGACACAGCCGAGCCACACCGCCGCGCCGGGGTAGGCTGGCAGCAGATAGTCGGCCCGCTTGAACCGCGACGCGGACAGAAGCACGGTGATGGTCCCCAGCCACACCCAACCGAGTCGAGCGACGGGGTCCGGATTCGCCCCGCGTGCGCGACACGTGAACCACGCGGCCGGCACGAGCAGCGGCGTCCAGGGTAGGAAGTCGAACGCCAGGCGCGGGCCGTAGAACCACCACGGGTGCGACGCCAGCCCGGCCGCCGCGCCCGTCGCCCGCTGGACGTTGTGATACCAGAAGAACACCCGCGTGAACTCGCCGTCCGTCCTCACGTGGGCGACGACGAACCACCACCCGGCGAGAGCCAACACGAGCGGGACACCCCACCACGCGGTCGGTGGGATGGCCCGGCGGCGACTGACGATGCCGTCCGCGACGAGGGCGGCCGACGGCAGGATGACTCCGAGCGGACCCTTTAGCAACACGCCGACGGCCATCGCAAGGTATCCGGCGAGGCTCAAAGCCACCGCCCGCCGCCGCGGAATCGCGGCATCGGCGGCCGACCAGAGACACAACGCGGCCGCCGTCGTAGTTAAGGTCAGCGGAACGTCGATCCGCCCGGTACGGGCGAGCCATGTGAAGTGCTGGCCGGTCGCGAGGAGCAAGGCGGCAATCAGTCCGGCGAGCGGACGGCCGCGGGCGGCAAGGAAGGCGAACACCGCCGCCACCGTCGCCAGCCCGGCCAGCGCAGCCGGCAGTCGGGCGGCGACAGCGTCAACCGATCCGCCGCGCCACCGGCCCGCGGCGGCCGCGAGCCAGTAGTACATCGGCGGCTTCTGCAGCTCGACCTGGTCGTCGAACAGCCGCGGCGTCAGCCAGTCGCCGTCGTCGAGGATGCGCTGGGCGTCCTGGGCAGCCCGGGCCTCGTGGCTGGCCCACAGGTCGCGGTCGCCGAGGCGGTAGAAGAAGAGTGAGCCGCCGACGCCCACGACGAGACACAGACAAGCCAACGTCGAGGGTCTCATCTCACGCGACGCGGCGCTGGAAGTGGGCCTCGTGCAGCCGCTGGTAGACGTCGCAGCCGGCCAGCAACTCCGCGTGCGTCCCGACGGCCTCGATCCGGCCGCGGTCCAGGACCACGATCCGGTCGGCGATCTCCAGGGTGTGCAGCCGATGGCTGATCACGAACGTTGTGCGGTTCTTGACGAACCGCCGCAGCGCCTGGTGGATCAGCGCCTCGCTTTCGGCGTCGCACTGGCTGGTGAACTCGTCGAGGATCAGCACGGCGGGGTCGCGTAGCATGGCCCGCGCCAGCGCCAGCCGCTGCCGCTGGCCGCCGGACAACTTCGCCCCCGCGTCGCCGATGCGGGTCTGGTAGCCGTGCGGCATTTTCTCGACGAAGTCGTGGGCGAACGCCTGGCGGGCGGCCGCTTCGACTTGTTCGGCCGTCGCCCGGCGTGAGCCATAGGCAATGTTGGCGAACACCGTGTCGTCGAACAGGACGGTGTCCTGCGTGACCAGCCCGATCTGCCGGCGGAGGCTGCGGAGGTGAGCCTTGCGGAGGTCCACACCGTCCACCAGCACCGACCCGTAGTCCGGGTCGTAGAACCGCGGCAGCAGGCCGACGAGTGTCGTCTTGCCACAGCCGTTCTTGCCCACCAGGGCCACGGTTTCACCGAACCGGACCTCCAGGCGGATGTTGGACAACGTCGGCCGCCCCGGCTCGTAGGAAAAGCAGACGTCCCGGAATTCGATCGCCTCGGCGTGCCGGCCGAGGATCGGGCCCCGGCTGTTGGCCGCCACCTTCGGCCGCTCGTCCAGGGCGGCGAAGATACGGTCCGCCGCCGCCGCACCGGACTGGAGCTTGGTGTAAACGCTCGACAGCTTCCGGACCGGGTCGGCGATGGCGGCCAACAGCCCGTAAAGTTGAAGCAAGGTGGCGATTTCCATCGGCGTGTCGCAGAGCTTGATGCCGAGCAGGTCAGTCTTCTTCTCCAGCACCAGGTAGGCCCCGGCGAGCAAGGCGACGGACACCGCGGCAACGCTGAGCAGCTCGATCACCGGGCTGGTGACGGCGTCCAGGTTGATGACACGGACGGCGCGCGCGGCGTACTCCCGGGCCGCGGCCCGGAATCGGCGACGCTCGTGGGCCTCGGCCGTAAACGCCTTCATGACGCGGACGCCGCGGAACGTCTCGCCGCTGATCTGGTAGATCGTGGACATCCGCTCCAAGAGTCGCCGGCTGGCCCGCTTCATCATCCGCCCGACCTTGGCTAATACCCACGCCGACACCGGCACCAGCACGAGGAACAACAGCGTGAGTTGCCAGGAAATCAGGCACGCCACCACGACGCACGCGACGGCCTTGAGCGGCTCGCCGATGACCCGGCCGTAGAGCGTCCGGATGCCGACGCCGAGCGTCTCCATGTCGTTCGTCAGGTTTGCCAGCAAGCCGTGGCTGCCTTGGTCGTTGAAGTGGCCGACGTCGAGGTGGATGACGTTGCAGAAGCTCCGGGTGCGGAGGTCACAGAGGGTGCGGTTGGTGATGCTCCCGACGAGGGATTCCTGGAGGAACTCGAACACGCCCCGCAGCGCGACGGCGACGATGAGGATTCCGAAGAATGCGACGAGCGCGGCGAACCGATTCGCGGGCAGGAACCGGACCACCAGCTCCTTGGCGACCTGCCGCCAGTAGATCCCCCGACTTGCCGTCAGCAGCCGGCTTTCGAGTTTGGCAATCGTCCCGGCCCGCTGGCGTTGCTGGTCGTCCCGGTGGCTGCCCTCCGGCCAGCGTTCGATGGCTTCGAGCTGCCTGTGCTCGATGTCGAGCCGGGCGCGCAACTCGGCGGAGTCCTTTTGCAGCGCTTTGATGTCGTCGTCGAGCTGCTCGGCCCATCCCTTGTCGTTGGTGAGCAGGCTGAGGACGGGGTAGATCGCGGTGAGGTTCAGGCTCCAGAGGACGGCCGCCAGTAGAGCGCAGACGATGGACGCGATCAGCCGGTCGCGGTAGGGCCACGTGGCGCGTAACCCGCGGGAGAAATTCCTCATCACCTCGCCCCGTCCGTGGGAGTCGGTCGGCCGCCTCCGGGCGGCGGCCTAGCGTACACCATCCGGGGGAATGGCGACAAGGCGGCTTGGCCGCGTCGCCGCGGCGGGTTCGCTCATTCAGCGGGGGGGGCTTTTGTCAACGAACCAGAAGAAGGGAACGATCTCGCATCCGATCCTCCGACCAGACCGAACCTATTGTCCGCCTTGGACTTTGAGCCGGACCGTCACCGGGAAATGGTCGCTGTAGCCGCGCTCGAACGTGCTGTCCTTCTCATTGCCGAACCGCCATGGCGCCCGCACCCGCGAACCCGGGCGAGTCAGCGTGTTGACGGCCATCACCGAGTCCGGGTCGCAGCTCCAGCCGGCGGCATCGAGCATCCCCGGCGCGACGACGATCTGGTCGTAAATCAGCAACTTGCTGTGGTAGTAATGTGTGCCGAAGCGATTCGGGTCCTTGCCGGCCATGAGGTCCAGCAGCAGGTCCGGTCGGCTGCGGAGCACGGCGTCCCGATCGCCCGTGGCGTGCAGGTGGTCGGTGACGCCCGGCGAGTCGGGCGGGTCGTTGAAGTCGCCGCAGATGAGCACGTCCACGTTCGGGTCGCGGGCGGCCTTGTCGCGATAGGCGCGGTAGATCAGGTCGGCGTACCGGTCGCGCCGGCCCCCCTGGTCGTCGCTGACGTGCGACGTCCAGTGCGTCGCCAGCACGGTCAGGTCTGCCCCGTTGACGTCGATGTGCCCTTCCAGGATTCGCAGTTGCGGCCCGACGAGCCGTGTCTGCTCAGGGCGGGCCGACAGCCGCGTGATGATCGCCGGGGCGATGTGGCGGCCGCCGGACACTTCCTTCATCAGCACCGTGCGGTAGTGGATCGTCTTGTCCGGGATGCGGTCGTTGAGGGCGTCGCGGAGCAGTTCCGCGGCCCGAACACTCTCGACCTCCACGCACGCCAGGATGTCCGGCCCGCGGCCGTCGTTCAGCTTGACCAGGGCTTCGCTCAGCCGGCGGTACTTCAGCGTACGAGCGGCGGCGTCTCGGGCGAACCAGGTATCGTACGGCCGATCGACCGCCAGCCGCCTATCCTCCTGATCGTCAAACAGGTTCTCGACGTTCCAGAAACAGAACAGGTAGTCGCCCGGCTGGCCCGCGGTGTCGGTGACGACCGGCGCCGTGTCGTCAGACCCCCCGGCGGGGGCGGCCGGATGGGTCGGCCGGCTAGCCCACCAGACGATCAGGACGACGACGAGCAGCGCCACGCCGATCGGCCAGTTGCGGGCCGGGTCGGCCGCGAACCGCCGGACGGCCGCCCCCAGGGCGTTCGCTTCGCGGCGGCGCATCGCCGTCCCTCCGGGTGGCCAAGCCGTCTTGGTGAAATGCCGGCAGGAATGTTATAGTGCCCGGCACCCGCGCCGGCCCGCCGCGGCGGCACCCCAGGAGGCATGGCCATGAGGCCCCCCGGACGATTCTTGACGCTCGCGATCGGTGTCGCCCTCGGCATCGCCGCCGCGGCACTGTATCAGAACTGGCAGCCGGCGGCGCAGGCCCGGCCGAACGACCGGTTCGAGGACTACGTGATGTGTACCGGCGCTTGCGCGGTCAACCCGCGGGCCCCGACGGACGGCGTCTGGCTGCTCGACTACCGCAGCGGCAAGCTCATGGGCACGGTCATCGACCGCTCGGCCGGAAAGATTACCGGCTGGGCCGAGCTGGACCTGACGGGCGAGTTCAATCTGCCGCCCAAGTCGAGCGTCCACTTCCTGATGACCACGGGCAACATTGCGGCCGGGCAGGCGGCCCTGTACGTGGCCGAGGTGACCAGTGGCAAGTTCGGCGTCTACACGCTCGGACCGGACGTGAATGCCCAGAACGGCGTCAGCATCCGCCGGCACGATTTGGTCATGTTCCGCAAGAACTGACAGGCACGTTTCGCCGCGAGC
>DASXAN010001073.1:0-3276 GCA_036406755.1 Gemmataceae bacterium | reverse complement strand
TGAATGGCCGGGTCGAGTTCGACCGACAGCACGGCCCCGGCGTGCTCGGCGAGGCGGGTGGTCAGGCTGCCGGTGCCGGTGCCGATCTCGAGGGCGAGGTCGCGGCGGTCGAGTTCGGCGGCCCGCACGACGAGGTCGAGCAGGTTCAGGTCGATGAGGAAGTTCTGGCCGAGCTTGTTCTTCGGCCGCAGCCCACGGGCGTCGAGCAGGGCCTTGACGTAGGACAGCGTCTGACGCGGGGCCGGCTCGTCCATGCGGAGATTCTATGGCCGCTCCGGCGTCTTGATCGTCTGCAAGTACTTCATCACGTACTTGCCGAACAGGTCGGTCTCGATGTTGACCGCGTCGCCGACCCGCTTGAACCCGAGCGTGGTGGCGGCCAGGGTGTGCGGGATCAGCGCGACGCTGAATCGGTCCGCGAGCACGTCCACGAGCGTCAGGCTGACGCCGTCCACGGCCACGGACCCTTTCGTGACCATCTGCGCGGCCAGCTCCGGCGGGACGGCGAACCAGACCGTCTCCCATTCGCCCTGCGGCTCGCGGGCAGCGATGCGGCCAAGCCCGTCCACATGCCCCTGCACAAGATGGCCGCCGAGCCGGTCGCCGAGCCGCAGCGACCGCTCGAGGTTGACGCGGTCGCCGTCGCGGAGTTCTCCGAAGTTGGTGCGGCGGAGCGTCTCCGGCCCGGCCTGGACGAGGAAGGCGTCGGGCGAGTACTCGACGACGGTGAGACAGGCCCCGTTGACGGCGACGCTCTCGCCGAGAGTCAGGTCGCCGGCGAACGGGGCGGCGACGGTGAGGTGCCGGCCGCCGGTGCCGTCCGGGGCCTGGCGGGTAACGGTGCCGAGCGCTTCGACGAGGCCGGTGAACATGGGGACGTCGAGTCAGGCGGACGAAACGAGTTGCGACTGCTCACCCGCGCTCGCCGCGGAGCGACTTCTCCCGCCGGGCCAGCTTGCCCGCCACGTGCCGCGCCAGCCCGAGCAGGGCGTAGCCCCAGAACATGAGCGCCACCGCCGCCTCGCGGGCCAGCACCAACAGCACCACCGCCGTCAGCAGCAGCGGCACCGCCGTCCGACCGCCGCGGAGCATCTGCTTGGTCAGGTGCGGGTACGACACCTGCGACACCATCAACAGCGCCACCAGGAACGCCCCGGCCGTGGCCCATGCCTCGAACGCGAAGTGGACCGCCTCCGACGTGTACGTCGCCCGCAGCACGGCCAAGGCGGCAACGCATCCGGCCGCCGCCGGCGACGGCAACCCGCGGAACCGCTTGCCACTGCCGATCCCGGCCCGCGCCTCGACGTTGAACCGGGCCAGCCGCAGGACCGTGCACATCAGGTACAGCGTCGCCACGGCCGCCAGCAGCCGGTGCCAGACCGGCTGGTCCCAGCCCGGGCCGAGCTGCAACAGCAGGAACGCGGGGGCCACCCCGAACGAGACGGTGTCGCACAGGCTGTCGAGTTCCGCCCCGAACTCGCCGGTCGATTTGAACAGGCGGGCGGCGGACCCGTCCAGGGCGTCGAACACCATCGCCGCCAGGATCAGCCAGCCGCTGAGGGCGAGGTACGTCGTGGCGAGGTCGGTGCTGAACCCTTCCTTGCCGATGCGGCTGGCGTAGGCGATCGACGCCAGGCCGCACACGGCGTTGCCGAGGGTGAGCAGCGTCGGGACGATGACAATCTTGCGAACGGCCATGCCTGGGGTTCCGGCGATGCCGCGTAATGATGCACCGTGCCAGATTAGCGGAAACGCCCGGTCGGTGCAATTGTTCGGGTCTTCCGCAATCCATTCATTCTAGCACACCCCGGGGTGCCCCTGTCGCGATTGACAGGGCTGCCCCGGAACGGTTACGTTCCCTCGCCGCGGCGGAACGCGGCCGGTTTGGAACATCCGCACGGAGGCAATCGCGTGGTTCGACATGTTCGCGGCGGGCGTTGGGTTTGCGGTCTGGTGGCGGTCCTCCTCCCGGCGGCGGCCGCCCACGCGGGGCCAATCTCGTGGACTTACCGGGCGGCGATCGACGGGGACGGCTCCCTGCCGAACACGCGGAGCTGGGTCGAAGTCCCGGAACCGGCGGGGTCGTTCACGGCCAAGAGCGACGGGTCCCCGGACGCCTTCACAGGCGCGCGGGTCCACCTCAACGAAACCCAGCCGGCCGGCCCGCAGCCAGGGCCCACCACTCTGTCCCGCAAGGACACCTACTACCTGACCGTCCACATCACCGACACGGCGTCGGGCGAGTCTGGTGATGTCCGGGTGAGCGGCAGCATCGGCGTGGATTGGGAATATCGCACGGACCAAACCGGTGTCGGGTACTGGGATCCTCATTCCGAAACCTATCACTTCGGCGGCGGTCCGAACGACCGACAGCTCCTGGTGCTGGGCGGGAACCGCTACGAGGTGTGGGGCGAGGGCTTCACCGACCAAGGGTATGTTGTGGTGGCGGCGGCGGCCGCCAACACCCCGGAGCCGGCGTCGCTCGGTATTGCAATCATCGGACTGGCGTCCGCCGGCGCGGTCACTGCACGGCGGCGAAGTCGGAACTGTTCCCGCCGGACCCGTCACAACGGCTGACAGGTTCCCTCCTGACCCTTCCGGTTCCCGCGGCCCCGACGGCGTGCGGCCGGTCCACCACAATCGCACGGAGGAAGCTGCGTGGCACCGACGGTTGAACATGGGCGCTGGTTCTGTGGGTTGGCGGCAACGCTCTTCTTCGCGGCGGCCGCTCACGCCGGGCCGATCTCGTGGAGTTACCGGGTGGAACTCGATGGGAATGGCACCACGAACGGCGGGCCGGTGGACCTTCCTGTAACTTCTGGTTCATTCACGAGCATCCCCTACGTCAGCTATGCAGGCATCGACCTTGGCCACCCCTATTACACCGGAACCTACCCCAGCGGCCCGCCGGCTCTCTACGTTTCATTGACTGACAGTTACGGTGGAAAGCTCACCATCACCGACACCGCTTCGGGGGAAAGCGGGACCGTGCCTTTCGGGGGATCGTTCACCGAGGATTGGGAGTGGGGCTCGGACCCGGATGGTGGCGGCCGCTGGAATGGGTTGGTCGACTACGTCGACTTTGGGCCGCACGACCCGCAGTTCATGCTGTTGGGCGGGAACCTATACATCATCTCGGTCTCTGGCGGTTTTAGCGGGGGAGGGGCCACGGTCACGTTCGAGCAGCCCGCCGCCCCGCCGAGCGCCCCCGAACCAGCGTCGCTCGGCATCGCGGTGGCCGGCCTGGCGATCGCCGGCCTTCGTTTCGTCGCGCGG
>DASXAN010001072.1:0-1669 GCA_036406755.1 Gemmataceae bacterium | reverse complement strand
GAGCATCCAGACGGATCGGAGAACTCCGCCACCGATAGCCTCGTGTGGGACTACGACGGCGACGACGCCGTCATGACCTTGACCCGGGACTACCTGCGCCCGAACCAGGCCGTGACCTTGCGATGGGAACCGATCCGTGGATCTACGTGAGGAGATCGAGGCGGCCCTTCGCGCCTGGAACGCCTACGAACTCGGCCGCGGATCACCCGCCGTTATCGACTTCGACTGCCACCCCGTCGACGATCCGCCCGAACCGGCGAACAACCGGCTCCAGATCCACCGCCGCTTCACCGAACTCCGTACCCAAGCCGAACACGCCGGGAAGAATCGGCTCGCCGCGCGGCTCGGCGCCGATCTCGCCTACTGCGGCGCCCTGCTCGGCCAGCGGGCGCCCTTCGCCGACTACGTCCGAGCCACTCAAGGGTGCGGCGCGGCTGGATGGCAAGACGGCTACATCACCGCACGCGCCGACCAGGCCCGCGCCGCGTTGGCCGCGCTCGGCATCGCGTGGGGACCCGACACCGGCAAGAACCTGATCGCCTTGGAAGGCCCGATCGACACCGCCGACGCGCCCGACGCGATCCGCCAAGCCGCAGGCGACTACGAGCCCGCCGTGCGGGACGCGGTGGATAGTTCGGCCCCGTTCGAGCTCACCATCGAAACCGCCGACGTCGACGCCTACTGGTCGTACTGGCTCGACGGCGCCGGCCACAAGGTGCGGCTCCGCCTCAACCTGCGGACCGCCACCTTCACCAAGATCGCCGCCCGGCAGTTCGCGCTCCACGAAGTCCTCGGCCACGGCCTGCAAGGCGCCAGCTGGACGGCCCGCGCCGCCGCCGAAGACGTCCCCTGGGTCCGGATGAGCTCCGTTCACGCCCAACAGCAAGTCCTGCTGGAAGGGCTCGCCCAGGCCCTCCCGCTGTTCATCGCGCCCGACGACCGGACGTTGATGACCCGGGTCCGGCTCGACCACTACAGCCAGCTCGTCCGCGGCGAGCTTCACCTCGCCCTCAACCAAGGCGCCACCATCGCCGATCTCGCCGACCACGCCCACTTCCGCGTGCCCTGGTGGAGCGACGCCCAGATCGCCGACATCCTCACCGACCGCGGCGCCAACCCGCAACTCCGCTCCTACCAATGGGCCTACCCCGCCGGCTTCGACTGGTTCACCAACCTCGCCGAAACCGACGACCCGGCCACCAAGACCCGAGTTCTTCACGCCGCCTACCGCGACCCACTCACCCCAGACGACCTCGCCGCCCTCTGGCCGCAAGGACCCACCATCGGTGGGCCTGGAGCCTGATTACGGTGTGAGATCACAGTCAGACTCGCAATTTGTCTCAGACGGCAGATCAGGGACTTCACCACGCAGATCGGGGTTCGTGATTGACCGAGGACCGCCGCCGCATTTTGTACGTAATCGTCTGTGGAGCCGGGCCGGCCGCCGACGTCGGCCGCCTGGTCGACCTCGCCCATGATCGCGGCTGGGACGTTCAGCTCATCGCCACCCCGGCCGCCCTCGACTTCCTCCTGTGTTGGCTCAATCGCTTAGTGCGTGATGCTGCCGTTTGAGATCGCGTCGAGGAGGGTTTGCTGCTCGGCGGGGATCGCGGGCGGGAAGGTCTGTGTCGCGCCGTTGATCGTGATGGTCGCTGAGCGCAGTGGGCGT
>DASXAN010001071.1:0-2324 GCA_036406755.1 Gemmataceae bacterium | reverse complement strand
TGGGCACCGACTGGCGGCAACCGGGCACCGTGCCGACGTACACGAACCCGGCGGACGCCCCACCGCCGCCGCTGCCGGCAGCCGTAGCGGCGCAACCGCTGTCCCTGGCCGAGCCGGCGTGGCGGGCGGCCGGCCATCAGGTCGTCTTCGCCCCGGCAAACCCGATGCTCACCGCCCCGACGGCCGCCGGCCTGTCCGCCCCGCGGCCGGCGAGTGGCCAAATCGTGACCGTCGCCGCGTTCGTCCCGGAGTGGCGCGGGCGGGCGGTCACGCTCGACGCGCCGCGGCCCGCCGGCACGTACATCGGCCGCGGCGTGTCCGACGCCGCGGTTCAGCCGGCCGTCGCCGTGTGCATCGCCCCGCCCGTCCGCCCGGCCGCCGCCGCGCCGGGGACGTCACTGCCCACCGTCCGGGCGGCCGTCGAGCGGGCCTGCACCGGCCGCGGGTCCGAGGTGGAGTTGGTGCCGACCGGGACGGGTAGCCTGCTCGTCCGGCTGAAGGTCCGGCAGTCGGCCGACGCCGAGTACCTGGCCAACGCCATCGCCCGCCTGCCGGAGTTGGGGCCGTACCAGGTGCTCTTCGAGATGAAGGTCGCTCGCTAGGCCCGGTCCGCCGCCCGCGTACACTGACGGGCATGACGCTCCTGCGCATCGCCGGCGGCGCCGTCTACGACCCGGCCAACGGTGTCCACGGAACCGTTCAAGACGTCTGGATTCGGGACGGCAAGATCGTCGCCGCCCCGGCCGACCACGGCGAACGGCCCGACCGCACCATCGACGCCGCCGGCCTCCTCGTCATGCCCGGCGGGGTGGACCTGCACAGCCACATCGTCGGGCCGAAGGTGAACGCCGGCCGCCGGCTGCGGCCCGACGACCGCCGCCAAGCCGCGCCCGTCCGCCGGACGGCACTCACTCGGTCCGGTACCGCCGGCAGTGTGCCGAGCACGTTCGCCACCGGCTACCTGTACGCAGGCCTCGGCTACACCACCGCCATCGACGCCGCCATCCCGCCGTCCGGCGCCCGCCACGCCCACCTGGAGTTCGCCGACACGCCGGTGATCGACAAGGGCTTCCTCGCCCTGCTCGGCAACAACGTCTACGCCTTGGAGCAGATCGCCGCCGGCGAAACCGACCGGCTCCGCGACTTCGTCGCCTGGCTGCTCGGGGCGACCAAGGCGTACGGCGTCAAGCTCGTCAACCCCGGCGGCGTCGAGCGGTGGAAGGAGTCGCTGCCGGACGTCGAAGGGCTGGACGCCGAGGTCGGCGGCCTCAAGGTCACGCCGCGGGCAATCCTCACCGGCCTGGCCGACGCCGTCAACACCCTCGGCCTGCCTCACCCGGTCCACGTCCACTGCAACCACCTCGGCCTGCCCGGCAACGCCGCGACGACGCTGGCAACGATGGACGCCCTCTCCGGCCGGCGGGCACACCTGACCCACATTCAATTCCACTCCTACGGCGGCACGTTCGGCGACCAGTCCACATTCGCGTCGCGGGCGCCGGAGCTGGCGGCGGTCGTCAACGCCCGCAAGGATCTGACGGTGGACGTCGGCCAGGTGCTCTTCGGCGACACCACGTCGATGACCGCCGACGGCCCGGTCGGGTACTACCTGCACCGCGTCACCGGCCGACGGTGGACGAACGCCGACACCGAGATGGAGTCCGGCTGCGGCGTGGTGCCGATCACCTACAAGGAAAAGTCGTTCGTCCACGCGCTCCAGTGGGCGATCGGCCTGGAGTGGTTCCTGCTCGTGGACGACCCATGGCGCGTCGCCCTGACGACCGACCACCCGAACGGCGGGGCGTTCGTCGCCTACCCGGAGATCGTGCAGCTGCTCATGAGCCGGGACTACCGCCGCGAGGTATTGGCCCGCGTCCCGGCGAAGGTCAAGGCCCGCAGCACGCTGGCCGACCTGGACCGCGAATACACGCTGAGCGAGATCGCAATCGTGACGCGGGCCGGGCCGGCCCGCATCCTCGGCCTGCCGCACAAGGGCCACCTCGGCCCCGGGGCCGACGCCGACGTGACGATCTACACGCCGGGCGACGACCGGCGGGCCATGTTCGCGCTGCCGCGGTATGTGCTCAAGGCGGGTCGCATCGTGGCGGAACAGGGCGAGATTCGGGAGGAAGCGTTCGGCCGGACGTGTCACGTCGCGCCGGGGTACGACGACGCCGTGCTCACGGACTTGCGGGAGTGGTGGGACCGGTACGGCAGCGTGCCGTTCGAGTGTTTCCCGGTCGGGGAGCAGGCGCTAGAGTACGGGGCCGTGACGGTGAGCTGCCGCTGACCCGTTTCGCCGCGCGGCGCAGCCAAGCGAGACG
>DASXAN010001070.1:0-1771 GCA_036406755.1 Gemmataceae bacterium | reverse complement strand
AGGGCGGGCTGGACGTCGTCGCCAACGAATCGGCCGTGGGCAAGGCCGTCGAGCGGCTGCTGAAGGCCGGCATCGAGGTGTCGATGTTCATCGACCCGGACATCCAACAGATCGACGTGAGCAAGGCGCTCGGGGCGACAGCCGTCGAGTTGCAGACGGCCCGGTACTCGGAGGCCCGCACGCCGGCCGACGTCGCCCGCGAGCTGGACGCGCTGCGGACGGCGGCCGCCCACGCCCGGGACCGCGGGCTGGCCGTCCACGCCGGGCACGGGCTGACTTACGCCAACGTCCAGGCAGTGGCCCGCATCCCGGGGATGCGGGAGCTGAACATCGGGCACAGTATCGTGTCGCGGGCGGTGCTCGTCGGCATGGAGCGGGCGGTGCGGGAGATGAAAGAAGCAATGAATTAGCCACAGATGCACACGGATGAACACAGATAAGACAAGAATTGGTTTCTTCTCTTATCTGTGTTCATCCGTGTGCATCTGTGGTTAGTTTCCTTGTGGGATCGGGTAGTCCGCCGGGATGACCATCCGCTCCAGCTTCCGCCCGTCCCGCAGTAGTACGACCGTCGCCGGGATGCCGACCGGCAATTGCGTCAGCAGCTTGTGCAGATCATCCACGCTCGCCGCCGGCTGGTCGCCGAGCGACACCAGCACGTCGCCCTCCTGCACGCCGGCGTCGTCCGCCGGTCCGCCCTCCTCCACGCCGATCACCTCGACGCCGTGCTTCTGGTCGCCCAGGTTGAACTGGCGAATCGTCGGCGGCGGCAGCGGCACCACCCGGCACTGCACGCCGAGGAATCCGCGGTTGACCCGGCCGTGCTGCATCAGCTGCGGCAGCACCACCTTGGCGATGTTGATCGGGATGGCGAAACAGATGCCCTGGGCCGGCTGGATGACGGCCGTGTTGATGCCGATCACCCGCCCGCGGCTGTCCACGAGCGGGCCGCCGGAGTTGCCGGGGTTCAGGGCCGCGTCCGTCTGGATGACGTTGTCCACCAAGTGGCCGGTGATGCTCCGCAGCGTCCGCCCCAACGCGCTGACGACGCCGGCCGTGACGGTGCTCTCGAACCCCAGCGGGCTGCCGATGGCGACGACCAGCTGGCCGACGCGGAGCCTGGCCGAGTCGCCGAACGCGGCGTAGGGCAGCTTCGCCCCGTCGGCCTGGACGACGGCCAGGTCGGTCCACGGGTCGTTGCCGACGACCCGGCCAGGCAGCTCGGTGCCGTCGCTGAAACGCACCCGCACCCGGGACTGGCCGCGGACGACGTGGTGGTTGGTCAGCAGGAACCCGTCCGGGGTGAACAGCACGCCGGAGCCGCTGCCGGCCCGCCGCGACTCGCCGCGGAGGTTGACGACGGCCGGGCGGAGGGTGTCGGCCACCTGGATGACGGCGTGGGAGAAGGCGTCGAGCGTCTCGGAGTCGTCGGCCGGGGGCGGCGGCAGGGGGCCTTGCTCACCGGCCGGGGTTTCGCCACCGTTCGTGATGAAATGCTGCCAGAATCGGGACATGGTTCGCTCCTCGTCCGGCCGCGGGTCACCCTCATGCTACCGCTGAGGGTCAAGGGCGGAGTTTGCGGCCGATGGTATAGAGTCGATTGACCGTCTGGAGATTCTGGCCGGCCGCGGCAAGGTGGGATACCGTGATGGACAACCGGAGGGACCGTCCCATGCGCCGCTCGCTGACGCTGCTCGCCGCCCTGATCGCCGGAACTGCCCAAGCCGCTGACGAACCGAAACCGAATACACTCACGGCGCAGGAGATCGCC
>DASXAN010001069.1:0-4744 GCA_036406755.1 Gemmataceae bacterium | reverse complement strand
CTGGCGTGGCTGCTGGGGTGATTCCCGCCGCATGATCGAAGGCTCCGAGAGGAAGAACCCATGCCCCGCACCGACCGCCGGCCCGACCAGCTTCGCCCCCTGTCGTTCACCCGCGGCTACACCGGTGCCGCCCCCGGCAGCGTCCTCGTCAAAGCGGGCCGTACCACCGTCCTGTGCACCTGCACCGTCGAATCGACCGTGCCGCCATTCCTCGTCGGCCGCGGCCAGGGGTGGCTCACGGCCGAGTACGGCATGTTGCCCGGGTCCACCAACACCCGCAAGCCCCGCGACAAGGGCGGCAAGGTGGACGGCCGCAGCGTCGAAATCCAGCGGCTCATCGGCCGCAGCCTCCGGGCCGTCGCCGACCTGGACAAGCTCGGCGAGCGGACCCTGTGGCTGGACTGCGACGTGCTCGAGGCCGACGGCGGCACCCGCACGGCCGCCATCAGCGGGGCGTTCGTCGCCCTGGTGGACGCCCTGACGGTGGTGCACGAGACGCCGGACGCCTTCCGCGGCCCGGCCGGGGTGCCGCTGTCGCCGCCGCCGCGGCCCGGGGCCGTGCTCAAGGACAGCGTGGCGGCGGTCAGCGTCGGCCTGCTGGACGGGGCGGAGTTGCTCGACCTGGAATACGGCGAGGACCGGGACGCCGAGGTGGACTTCAACGTCGTCATGACCGGCGGCGGGCGGTACGTCGAGGTCCAGGGCGGCGGCGAGGAGGCGACGTTCGCCCGGGACCAGCTCGACCGCCTGCTCGACCTGGCCGGGCGGGGGATCGCGGCCGTCACCGCGGCGCAGCGGGCGGCGCTGGGCGAGCGGTGGCCGTTCACCAGCTAGCCGCTTGCGGCTATGCGGGCGGTCGCTCGCATAGCCGCAAGCGGCCCGGGTTGCCCTTTTCATTTCCCGCCCCACTCGCTATCACCTCCCGCCAAACTCCGAGCACCTCATCGGACCGGGAGGGAACCCGATGCGAAGCACTCTCCTTCGACTGGCCGGCCTGGCGACGCTTCTGGCGTCCGAGCCGGCGTTCGGCCAGGGCCTCGGGCTGACGCCGGCCGTGCCGGACGGGGCGTCCGCCCTGACCGTCACCCCCCAGGCCGGGCCGTGGTTGATCTGCGCCGCCAGCTACAGCGGCCCGCCGTCCCGCGGCCAGGCGGAGGAGCTGGCCAACGAAATCCGCGGCCGCTACCACCTGCCGGCCTACGTGTTCAACCGCACGGCCGAGGAGCGGCGGCAGGAGAAGGAGCGGGTCGAGCGGCTCCGGGAGGAGCACCGCAAGCGGCTCGAACTGGCCGGACTGCCGCCGGACACGCCGGTCCACATCAGGACCGTCCGGATCGAGGACCAGTACGCCGTCCTCGTCGGCGGGTACAAGGACGACGTGACGGCCCGCAAGGAGCTGGACCGCATCCGCACGCTCAAACCGGCATCGGACGACCTCAACCACCAGGCCTACGTCCCGGACGCCAAGGGCGTCATGCACGTCCAGGCGGTGAATCCATTCCGAAGCGCGTTCGTCTGCCGCAACCCGTCCGTGCCGGTCGAGAAGCCGAAACAGGACGACGACCTGGACGCGCGGCTGAAAAAGTACAACGCTAGTGAGCCGTACAGCCTGCTGAAGTCTTCGAAGCCGTTCACGCTCGTCGTCAAAGCGTATAAGGGGGCGGCGAGGCTCCAGTCGCAGTCGGCGACCAGCTCGGTGATGCAGAAGATGGGCATGGACCGGGAGTTCGGCAACGTCCTCAACGCCAACGCCAACCAGGCCCATCAGGTGGCCGAGTTCCTCCGGAAGTTCGGGGTCGAGGCGTACGTCCTGCACACCGAGTACAACAGCTACGTCACCGTCGGCGGGTTCGATGCCCCGGACGACCCGCGGCTGGCCCAGATGCAGCAGTGGTTCGTGGCCGAAATGGCGAACCCGAAGTCGAACATCGGCCAGCTGCACACGGTGGCGATGGTGCAGTTCTACACCGAGCCCATGCCCATGGCGGTGCCGCAGGTGCGGTAGCCGTCAGTCGTCCTCCTCCGGCGGCGGCACGGCGCGGTCGCCGGCCTGGAACCGGGCCAGCTGCTTGCCGTAGTACGCCTTGTGCGGGTCCAGGGCGATGCACTCCCGCATCAGCTCGACCGCCTTGGCCGTCTCGCCCCGCTGGAAGTGGACCTCGGCCAGCGTGTCCCGGTGGCCGGCCTGCTTCGGCTCCAGCTCCACCGCCTTGCGGGCGTGGTCCAGGGCCGCGTCCAGGTCGCGGTGGCAGCAGGCGGCCAGCCACGCCACCGCGTTGTGGGCGAACCCGCTGTGCGGGAAGTCCTTCGCCATTCCCGCGTACGCCCCGGCCACCTTGCCGTACAGGGCGTCCGCGTCGGCCTTGCGGCCGCGGCGGTCCAGCTCCGGCACCAGCAGCAGCGCCACGTCGATGTTGCCGGGGGTCAGGTCCAGGCAGGCGCGGGCGTGGGCCAGCGCGTCCTCGACCTGCCCGGCCGCCAGGGCCGCCCGCGCCCGGTACGCCCTCGCCACGGCCGGCACTGAAAGGTAGGCCGACCCCTCGACGAAGTTCACGTCGTTGCTCAGCACGCCCAGCACGACCCGCTCGTAGGCGTCGGCCGCGGTGGCGTAGTCCTTGCGGGCGGCGGCGTCCCGGCCCAGGGCGGCCAGGAAGTTCGCCACCGACCAGCTCCGCGCCCAGCCGAGCTTGCGGATCAGGTCCCACTCCCGCCGGGCCGGCTCGGCCGCGTCCCGCTTCGTCAGTTCCTCCGCCAGCATCGCCCGGGCGTTCACGTCGCCCAGCGGCAGGGCGTGCGCCTGCTCCAGCAGGGCCTGGCCCTCCTTCGCCTGCCCGGCCTTCAGCAGCGCCCAGCCCTGAAGCGCCAGCGGCAGCGGCTGCGTCTGGTCCCGCTTCCACAGGGCGCCGTAGGCGGCGGCCGCCTCTGTGAACTGCCCGCGGCGGAAGAGCAAGTCCCCGAGCTTCAGGCCGGGGTCCATCACGTCGGCGGCTTTCAGCTCGGCCGCCTTGGCGAGCTGGTCACGGGCGGCGTCGAACTGCCCGGCCGCCTCGTAGGCCGCGGCCAGTGCGAGCCGGACGGCGGCGCGGGCGTTGTCGTCCTGCGAGTCCCGCAGCGCCTCGGTCAGCGCGTCGGCGAGTTCGCCCGGCCCGGCGGACTTGGCCCCGGCCGGCGGGGCGAGCAGGTCGCGGACCCGCTTCATCGTCGCCATCGCGTCGTCCTTCGGGAACTTCTGCCGCAGGAACTGCCACCACGCCTTCGCGTCCGGGCCATGCTTGGGGAACGCCGCCTCCAGCACCCGCCCGGCCGGGTCGGTCCGCTCGTCCACGGCCAGCCGGGCCAGCGTGCCGAGGTAGCCGGCGGCGTGGTCGCGGGCGGCGTCGGCCAGGCCGAGGCGGGTTTCCGTCTGCACCAGCGTGGCCGCGGCGAAGGCGTCGCCGGGGGCCTTCAGCCCGCCGGCCACCTGGTTGAACAGCTGCCCGGCCCGGTCCTTCTCTCCGAGCAGGTACAACGTCCGGGCCTGCCGCAGCAGCATCCCGCCGGGCGGGTCGTCCTCTCCGTCGCCGGCGTCGGCCAGGGCGAGCGCGTCCTTGTACCGCAGCTGGGCGGCGAGCACGTCGAACTGGGCCGCCCGCTGCTTGCCGGCCGCGCGGAGCCGCTCCAGGGCGTCGGCCGGCCGCTCGTTCAAGAGCAGCCCCTTCACACACACCCATTCCTCGTCCGGGCCGGTCGGCTTGCGGAGCCGGGCCAGCTCGGCGTCGGCCGCCTTGGGGTCGCCGGCCAGGCGCAGGTAGGCGGCCTTGGCGGCGGCGGCGACGACCGGCCGCTGGTCCGGCTCCGGCCGGGCGGCCAGGGCCTTCCAGTCGCCCTGCTCCCAGAGCAGGACGTACGTCAGGTCGTCGTTGCCGGCGGCGTGCTTGAGCGCGGCGGCGAAGTCGCCCTTGGCCCGATACAGGGCGGCCAGCACCTCGCCGGCCCGCTCCGACTTGCCGCCCTTCGCCGCCTCCCACCGCCGGATTGCTTCCGGGAGCTTGTCGCGGATGAGCGCGAGGGCGACGTAGTTGGCGACGGCGTCCTCGCTGCCGCCGATCAGGGCGGCGTCGAGGATCGCGGCCGCGGCGTCGTAGTTCCGCTCCAGCAGCATCAGCGGCACGGCCTTGCGGGCGGCGTGGGTGATGGCGTCGCCGAGCAGCTGGCGGGACTCGGGCGTGTCGGCCCGGGTAGCCAGCTTGGCCAGGGCGGCGTACCCGGGGCCGCCGAGCCGGACCAACTCGGCGACGGCCTGGCCCTTGGCCTCGTCGTCGCCGTCGCGGAACTTGCCGATCTGGGCGGCGACCGGGGCCGGCGTGTCCGGGTACAGGCCCCAGTCGAACTTGTCCAGCACGGCCCGGGCCCGGCGGACGACCTCGGCGTCGGTGTTCGTCAGGGCGGCGCGGAGGGCCGGCTCGGCGGCGGGCCCGGCCCGCCAGAGCGTCTGCTGGGCCTTCTCCCGGGCGGCGTACCGGCTCGCCCCGAGCTGGCGGACGGCCTCGGCGATCTCGGCGGCCGGCGGCGGCGGGGGCGCGGGCGGGTCGGCCGCGAACGCGGCGGCGCAGAGGGCGGCGGCGGACAGGGCCACGAGCGGACGGACGGCGAACACGGTCACCTCCTGGCGGGCAGTCGTTTCCCGATGGCATCGTACCCGGAAGGGCGAATCGCGGTAAAGGCAGGCTGAGGGCGGGCGGGCCGGGAGGGCGAGGCTCCTGCC
>DASXAN010001068.1:0-7281 GCA_036406755.1 Gemmataceae bacterium | reverse complement strand
CGTCAAACTCGGCCCACCCTACGACCTGGGATATCGTGCGATGGTGGCTTGGTTGAAACGCTCCTGGTTCGGCCTGTCGCTGGCGGCGCTCGTGCTGCTGGCCCTGCCGGTGTTCTGGCTGTGGGGCGTCAACCTGTTCGGCGGCGAGGGGCCGCTCAACGCCGAGATGGAGAAGCGGTACAGCCTGACCTACCACATCCCGATCCCGTGGTGGGGTGCGCTCACGCTGTTCCTCGTCCCGCCGCTGCTCGTGCTGCTCTACTTCCTCAAGCTGAAGCGCAAGCCGCTGGCCGTGCCGAGCACGTTCCTGTGGCGCAAGAGCATCGAGGATCTGCACGTCAATAGCCTTTTTCAGTGGCTGCGGCAGAACGTGCTGCTCCTGCTGCAGCTGCTGTCGGTGCTCATGCTCATGTACGGCCTGCTCGCCCCGCGGTTCCACGCCGCGGCCGGCCACGGCAAGCACTACATCCTGATGATCGACAACTCCGCCAGTATGTCCGCGACCGACATCGCGCCGAACCGGCTGGATCAGGCCAAGGAGGAGGCGCTCAAGGAGATCGACGCCGCCGGGGACGACGACGTCGGCATGGTCATCGTCTTCAACTCCGCCGCCGAGATCCGCCAGTCGTACACGTCCAACCGCCACCTGCTGCGGCAAGTGGTGCGGGCGGTCGAACCGACCGAGCGGCCCACGCGGATCGACGAGGCGCTGACCCTGGCCGACAGCCTCGCCAACCCGACCCGCTCGGCCGAGAACGAGGCGGCCAAGCCGGAGAACCCGGAGCCCGGCAAGGAGCGGGTATACGTCCCCGCCGAGGGCATCCCGACCGAAGTCCACCTGTTCAGCGACGGCCGGTTCCCGGACGTGCCCGAGTTCGCGCTGGGGCGGATCGACATGAAGTTCCACGCCGTCGGCCGGCCCGGGCCGGAGGCCGTGGACAACGTCGGCATCGTGAACTTCAATGCCGTCCGCGACGAGTCCGACCCGACGAAGCTGCAGCTGTTCGCCCGCGTCGTCAACTTCCGGCCGGCCGCGGTGACGGCGAAGGTGCAGATCGAGGTGCGGTCCGAGGGCCGGCTGGAGAAGGTGTATCCGCCGAAAGAAGTGCGATTGGCCGCCCGCAAGGTCGTCCGCGCCGAGCAACCCGACCCCGCCGCGGCCAGGGCCGGCGACCAGCCGGGCGAGGCCGGGGTGACGTTCGAGATGAATGACTTCGACGACCGGTCCGAGTTTGTCATCCGCGCCCGATTGATGGAGCACAAGGACAGCTTCCCGCTCGACGATGAGGCGTGGTTGGTCGTCGGCGTCATCCGCAGGGCGAAGGTGCTCGTCGTCGGGCCGTCCAACCCGATCCTCGACGCCTTCTTCGACGACGACTCGACGAAGGCGGTGGCGGACGTCACCAAGCAGCCGCCGGAGGCGCTGACCGACGCGGCCAAGTACCTCGACCCGGCCCGGGCCGGCGAGTACGACCTGGTCGTGTTCGACCGCTGCGCCCCGGCCCGCGAGGACCAGCTGCCGCGGGCGAACACGCTGTTCGTCGGCCGGCCGCCGCCGCCGTGGCGGATCGACCAGACGGACCCCAAGGAAGAGCGGCACGTCGAAAAGGTCGAGACGCCGGCGGTCAAGGGCTGGACCGGCCAGCACGGGCTGTTGCGGTATCTGAGTGGGCTGCACGAGATCGGCATCAGCGAGGCGTTCCGCATGACCGGCCTGCCGCCCCGCACGCCGCGGCTCATGGAAGGCGACCGCGACCTCGGGCTGATGGTCGCCCTGTCGCGCGGGGCGTACACGGACGTGGTCATGTGCTTCCCGATCCTGACCGACTCCGGCGAGTGGAACACGAACTGGCCGCTGTTGCCGAGCTTCCCGCTCTTCTGGCGGAATGTCATTTACACGCTCGGCAACATCCGCGACGCGGCCGGCGAGGAGAATGTGCAGCCGGGCGGGGTGAAGCTTCTCCGGCCCGACGGCAAGACGGACACGCTCCGCGTCACCGACCCGAAGGGCGCCGCCACGACGCTCGCCCGCGGTAGCCGGGCGGAATTTGCATTCGGGGCGACCGACCACGTCGGCGTCTACCGGGCGGAGTGGAAGGACGGGATGCGGCGATTTGCGATCAACCTGCTGGACCCGGACGAGAGCAACATCGAGCCGCGGCCGGCCGTGCAGATCGGGGCGGAGCAGGTCCGGTCGGACGAGACGCACCGCCAGCCGCGGGAGCTGTGGAAGTGGGCCGTGCTGGCCGGGCTGGCGTTCCTGCTGCTGGAGTGGTACGTCTATAACCGCCGCGTGTTCGTATAACGACTCGGCCCGCCCCCGCCGAGTCGTCAGCATGAACCGGGCCCCGCACAAATCCCCGATCGTCAGCGCGCTGGAGTCGAAGCAGCAATCGCGCCGATCGCTAGACGACTACAAGCACTTCGTCCGCGACCACTACGACGGCCCGGCCGGCGCGTTCACCGCCGTGACCGGGTTCGTCACCGGCCACGAGGCCCTGGCCGGCCGGCTCATCCGGCCGGGCGGGTTCGACGTCCGCGGCTGCAAACACATCCTCGACGCCGGCTGCGGCAACGGCCGGTACTCGTATTACCTGCTCAAGACGGCCGACCCGGACGCGACGCTGACGGCGTTCGACCTGTCGGAGAAGATGCTCGACCGGGCCCGCCGCCGGCTGCACAGCGACCGGGTGACGTTCGCGGCCGCCGACCTGACGAAACTCCCCTACCCCGACGCCGCCTTCGACGCGGCCGTGTGCGGCTGGGTGCTGGAACACCTGCCGGACCCGCGGCCCGGGCTGCGCGAGTTGGCCCGCGTCCTGCAACCGGGCGGCAAGTTGATGCTGATGTGCACCGAGGACACGTTCACGGGCGCCTGGTGCAGCCGCCTGTGGCACTGCCGGACTTACAACCGCGGCGAACTGCGGCAGTCGTGCGGCGAGTGCGGCCTGATGTGGGAACGGGAGCTGTGGTTCTCCCCCCTGCACCGCCGCCTCCGGCTCGGCGGCATCATTGTCGAGCTGAAAAGAGGATGAACCACAGGTGCACACGGATGAACACAGATAGGAAAAGAACTTATATTCTTATCTGTGTTCATCCGTGTGCACCTGTGGTTCATTCTTCAGTATGATTCTCGTCACCTCCGGCCGGCAGTTGTAGCGCAGCGGCTCGCGACCCGCCAAGCCTCGACTCACGTACATGAACGTCGGCCCGGCCGCGAAGGCCCCGCAGTCGTACCGCCGGCTGAATCGGCTCGGCACGAACATCGAACCCAATAGCGGGAGCCGCACCTGGCCGCCGTGGACGTGGCCGGCCAGCATCAGGTCGATGCCGTTGCGTTGGGCCCAGCCGAAATTGTCCGGCGTGTGGCTCAGGCACAGGCGGAACGGCCGACGTAGCCCCCCGTCATTGACGGGGGGCAAAATGGGCTCTGGCCGGAACCACGGCCACTCGTTGCCGACGACCACTAGCGGCTCGTCCCGCACGTCGATCCGCTCCCAGCCGTTGCCGATCACGCGCACGCCGATCCGCCGCAGCCGCCGCCGGACCAGGACCGGGTCGTGGTACTTGTCGTGGTTGCCGAGGATGGCGTACGCTGCGACGCCCCACTTCAGGCGGCCGACCAGTGGCACGATCCAGCGGTGGTGGTGGAAGCTGTCCACCACGTCGCCGGTGATCATCAGGAGGTCCGGCACGCCCGCGGACAGACAAATGTCGAAGACCTGTTGATAGAAGGTCCGATCCGGCGTGCCGCAGAAGTGCAGGTCGGTCAGGTGCAGGATCGTCAGCCCGTCCCAGGCCGGCGGCAATCGCGGCGGGCGGAGCGTCAGTTCGCGGAATTCGACCTGGAAGCACTGGTTGCCCGGCAGGCGGGCGAGCCGCCAGTGCTTGCCGCTGCCGACGGGCGGCTCGGCGAGCCGCTTGCTGATGTCCTCGACCAGGCCCCGGCACTCTGCGACCTGAGTCGGCGGCTTTCGCAAGAACCGGTACGCCGTCACCGCCGGCACGTAGACGAGCGCCGTCAACCAGCAGACCGTGAGGTAACCGAGCAACCAGGGGCGGTGCGCCAGGGCGGACGGCTCGTCCCAGGCGGCGAGGAGCTGTCGGCCGTAGAACCACGCCACGGCGAACGGGAAGCCGAACACGGCCAAGGCGATCAGCGCCCGCACCCGCTTGTGCATCCACCGCTGCAGCGGCAGGGCGTACCAGACGTTCAGGAGGGCGGTCATCAGGAAGGCGTGCCCGAACCAGGCGGTGGCGGCCAACAGCAACGCGACGACCACGCCCATCCGGGCCAGCCTTTCGATCGGCGGTGAATCAGGTGCGGAGGATTTGCGGCTGGGGGCCCGTGCCCTGGGCCGAGCCCGGGGAACTGACCAGGGCGTCTACCAGCTGGTCGGGGCGGAACGGCTTGTACAGGACGAACCGCAGGCCCTCCTGGCGGGCCCTGACGATGGCGTGGCCGGCGTCGTAGCCGAACGCCGTCATCAGCACCATCCGGGCCTGCGGCTGCGCCGTCCGGAGCTGGCGGAAGGCGTCGTACCCGCCCATGTCCGGCAGGCGGATGTCAACGAGGATGGCGTCGTAGGAGCCGACGCGGGCCATCGCCAGCGCCTCCTGCCCGGTCCGGGCCGTCTCCACCTGGCAGCCGAACCGGCCGAGCAGGGCGTGGGCGGACCGGCGAATGCGATCATCGTTGTCCACCACGAGCACCCGCAACCCCTTGAGCCGGGCCGCCGCCGTCCCGTCGGCCGCCGCGTTCGCCTCGGGGACGAGGGTTTCGCCGACCCGCTGGATCGACTGCTTGATCGACCTGGCCCCGGCCAGAATTTGCTTGAGCTTCTCGGCCGCCTCCGGCTCGTGCCCCTCAGCCCGGGCGAGCAGGGCCGTCGCGGCCGCCAGGATGTCGTCCACCGGCAGGGCGACCTCCCGACTGACGGCGTCCACCGACGCCGTGGCCGCGCTCCGCTTTTGGGCCGAGAGCAGCTCCAGGGTGTGCAGCGCCTGGGCGATCACCCGGCTGAAGGTTTCGGTGAATTGCAGGTCCCGCGTCGAAAAGGCGTTCGGCCGGGGGCTCTCGACGTTGAACGTGCCGATCACCTCATCCCCGACCATGAGCGGTACGGTCAGCGAGCTCCGGGCCCCGGGTGCGCCGGCGATGTAGTGGGGGTCGCACGTCGCGTCCGGGCAGAGGTAGCTCTTGCCCGTCGCCGCGACGTACCCGGTGACGCCATTCCCTTCCGTCCGGGCGTATAGCCGGCGGCCCGCGGCGTCCGGCATCATGCCTTCGGACAGCAGCGGCTCCAGCTCGCTCGTCTGCCGGTTGAGCAGCCGAATCTCGATCACGTCGTACTGGAGCAGGTCATGGATGAACCGCCGGAGGTTCTGCTTGAGGAGTTCGACCCGGTCGGCGACGCTCATGTCGGCGAGCTGGTCCGGGTCGAGGTCGTTGAGGGCCAGACCGGCATGGTGCAGGGCGTCGAGTTTCCGCTGCCGCCGCTCCTCGTGCGTGACGTCGTGGAGTTGGGCGACATACCGCGGGGCGTCGGCGGTCGTTCCGGGCGCCAAGCTGAGGCTCAGTTCCAGACACTTGCCGCCGTCGCACGTCAGCCGGGTCGTGCCGACGCCGCCGGCTCGCGCGGCGGCGTACAACCCGTCATCCGCCGTGGCGGCGTCGGGCCCGCGCAACAGTTCGGTGATCGGCCGACCGACGGCATCCTCGCCGGCAAGCCGGCGGAACGCCGGGTTGGCCCAGACGACGGTCAGGGCGGGGTCGAGAATCGCGACGCCGTCCGATAGGGTGTCGAGGACGTGCTCAGCCCGCACCAGGCGGTCGGCCTGGGCGCGGCAATCCGCGGACGCGGTGGCGAGGAACACGCCCTCGACGCCGGCGTCCCTGGACTGTTCGATGGCGCCGGCGAGGTCGGGCTGGTGGACGAGGTCGCGGCCGGGCATCGTGCGGGCGAGCTCGGCCTCGGCCGCGTGGTCCGGCCCGTCCACGACGATAATCCGCGGTCGCTGCGCCACAGGTGGGGTGCCCTGCCGACGACGCTGAGTGTGCCTGGTTGCTTCAATCATAAAACCCCCGTCCCGCGGCAACAAGGCTCGACGCCCCTGGTCTCGCGTTGTCCGCCAGACGTCATTGCGTGCAACTGCGGGACCGACTACGCTGGGATGCCGCCCGCCGCACCGCGAGGCCCCGATGAGCACCGCCGAACCGGCCGAAGCGCCGAAGTCCGCCCGCGAGCGCGCCCTGGCGGCCGTGCCGATCGTCCTCACCGTCCTGGCGACGATCCTGGCCGGACTGTCGTCGAGCGAAATGACGCAGTCGATGTACTTCCGCTCTCTGGCGGCACAGCAACAGGCCAAGGCCGGCTCGCAGTGGGCGTTTTTTCAGGCCAAGCGCGTGCGCGGCACGACGATGGAGAGCAGCGGCGACCTGGTCCGCGCCCTGGCCGACCCGCCGCCGCTGGACGCGGGGCAGCTTCGGGCCGCAGCGGATCGCGTTGAGGCCGCCGTCCGCCGGGCCGGCAGTTCGCCGGAGGTCACGGCCGCGGCCGACCGAGTCAAGGAGGCGGGGCGAAGGTTGGAGCAACTTCTGGGCGCGGAGTCGGCACGGCAGTCACTGGCGTTCCTGACGGGGCCGGAGTTACCCGCCGTGGCCGAGAATCACACGCACGACGGGCAACTGCGGTCACTCGTCCAGGCGGTCGCGGCGCGACAGACGGAGGCGCAGACCGCCGCCCAGGTGGCCACCGTGCCGCCCGAGCGGATCGAGGAGGCGCTGGAGCAGGCGGAGGCGAACGCCGCCGCCTTCGACGAGGCGTGCAAGCCCGCGACGACCGCCCTGCGGCAGTTGGAGGAAGCCTTTGCCGGCATCGCCTCCGAGGTCCGCAAGCTCCGCCGTGGCCTGCCAAGCGGCTCGGACAATGCCGCCCTCGACGAGGCCTCCCGCGTCGTGCGCGAGACGCGCACCGGCCTGCGGGCGACCAAACAGGACTTCACCGCCCGCCGATACGCGAAGGAGGCGGCGTACAACCAGGAGTCGGCGGAGTTGTTCGAAATCCTGGTGCGGCGGAACGGGGTCGAGGCCGACCGGCACCGCGTTCGCAGCCGGAATTTCTTCTACGCCATGCTGTGCGCCCAGGCCGGGGTTACGGTGGCGTCATTTGCGCTGGCCCGGACACGCAAGAGCTGGTTCTGGGCCGTCGCCGGCATGGCTGGGGTGCTGGCCGTCAGCTTCGGGGCGTACGTGTATGTAGCAATCTGAGCGGTCGCGGG
>DASXAN010001067.1:0-5172 GCA_036406755.1 Gemmataceae bacterium | reverse complement strand
GGAGCCGATCTATCGCAACATTTGGGGCGAACAACGAGAATTCGGTATTGCGGGGCTGACGTTCCTTGCCAATGCGGGATTCGGGCGCGGCGACGGCCTGCAGGTTACCGGGCCACCGGCAAGCCGGCGCGGGCGCTCCGGCGCCGCACCGGGAACGCTTGAGACGCCGGCCCAGGCATACTACTTGAAGCTCGGGGCGGATCGCCTGCGGTTACTTATGGATTCCGGCCTTGCTGCGATTCGAGAGGAAAACCTCAGGAGGCTAGCCGGCCATGAGAGCGGCTTTATGGCGTTGGACCTCCTCAGCGCAAAGCATGAACCGGGAACCACCAGTCCGTCAGATGCGCGCAAGTCGTTCGACCCCGCCGCCCGCCAGCACCGCCAGTTCGACCAGCTCGTCGCCTACACGCAGAAGCTCTGGCGCGACAGCGAATCGGTCCGCAACGACTTCTTCTGGAAGAAGACCGACCCGTCGTCGCCGGAGAAGTGGCAGAAGTCCTGCGACCCGCTGCGGGCCTACTTCTGGGAGGAGGTCATCGGCAAGCTGCCGCCGCCAACGCTGCCGCCCAACCCGCGATCCCGCCAGGTCTACGACGAGCCGAAGTGGATCGGCCACGAGGTGATGCTCGACCTGTACCCCGACGTGTTCGCCTACGGCATCCTGCTCCGACCGAAGGACCTCAAACCCGGCGAGCGCCGGCCGGTGGTCGTCTGCCAGCACGGCCTGGAGGGCACGCCCCGGAGCTGCATTGACCAGGAAAAGGGGCCGACCTACAACCGCTTCGCCGCCAAGCTCGCCGACCTCGGCTACGTCGTCTACTGCCCGCAGAACCCGTACTACGGCGGCACCAGCTTCCGCCAACTCCAGCGGAAGGCCAACCCACTCAAGCTGTCGCTGTTCTCGTTCATCGTCCGCCAGCACGAGACGACGCTCGACTGGCTGGCGACGTTGCCGTTCGTGGACGCCGACAGGATCGCCTTCTACGGCCTCAGCTACGGCGGCAAGACGGCCATGCGGGTGCCGGCCATCCTGCCGCGGTACTGCCTGTCGATCTGCTCCGGCGACTTCAACGAGTGGATCGGCAAGAACATCTCGGTGGACCTGGACCGCTCGTACATGTTCAGCGGCGAGTACGAGATGCCGGAGTTCGACCTGGGGCAAACGTTCAACTACGCCGAGATGGCCGGGCTGATCGCCCCGCGGCCGTTCATGGTCGAGCGGGGCCACGACGACCCGGTCGGCATCGACGAGATGGTGGCGTACGAGTACGCCAAGGTGCGGCGGCTGTACGCCAAGCTCGGCCTGCCGGACCGGACGGCGATCGAGTTCTTTGCGGACGGCCACCGGATCAACGGCAAAGGGACGTTCGCGTTCCTGAAGCAGCACCTGGGGTGGCCGCGCTAACCGCTGTTGACGTTTCGCGCCCGCGCCGCCCTCTTGAGATCAATCATGCACCGCCGTTCGCTCGCCGCCGCTCTGCTCCTCACCGGCACCGTGGCCGGCCTGTCGGCGTCGCTCAGCCCCGGACGCGACGACCCGCCGGCACCGGCCGCCCTGGCGCCGCCGCCCCGCGTCCTGCCCGGCATCCAGACCGACGGCTTCGTGCAGCTGCCCAACCAGTGGCGGCTCCGCCCGGCCGGCAGTCAACTACAGCTCGGCGACTTCCCCGTCAACATCGCCGTCCACCCCGACGGCCGCTACCTCGCCATCCTCCACTGCGGCTGGGGCGACCATGAGATCGTCGTCGTGGACCTGGACGGCCGGCCGCGGATCGTCTCGCGGGCCACGATCGAGCAGGGGTTCTACGGCCTGGCGTTCGCCCCCGACGGCCGGCGGCTGTTCGCCAGCGGCGGCGAGTACGCCGACGTCCACGCCTTCGACTTCCGCGGCGGCTACCTGTCCAACCACCGCCGCTTCGAGGTCGCCGTGCCGCGGAGCCGGTCCATCCTCGGCGGGCTGGCCGTCAGCCCCGACGGTAAGACCCTGGCCGTCGCCGACACGTTCGGCAACTCGGTCATCCTCGTCCCGCTCGACGCACCCGACCAGAAGCGGCTCGTCTCCCTCGGCCCGCCCGGCAAGGAGCTGCCGGCCGGCATCTACGGCCCGATGTTCCGCACGATCGAGGGTATGGTCGGCCGGCTGCGGGACATGTCCGGTGACGGCTTCCCGTATGCCTGCCTGTTCGATAGCTCCGTTCAGGCCGGCGGCCCGCCGCGACTGTTCGTGAGCCTGTGGAACAAGGCGGCCGTCGCCGTCATCGACCCGGCCGAGGGGAAGGTCGTCGCCACCTGGCCGACCGAGGCGCACCCGACGGAGATGGCCATACGGCACGACGGCAAGGCCCTCTATGTCGCTTGCTCCAATTCGACCAAGGTGAGCGTGATCGACCCCAGCAGCGGCAAGCCGCTGCAAACGCTCGCCTGTGCGCTGTACCCGACCGCCCCGACCGGCAACACGCCGAACAGCCTGGCCCTGACCCCGGACGGGGCGATGCTGTTCGTCGCCAACGCCGACGCCAACAACGTCGCCGTGTTCAACGTCGCCGACCGAGACGACGCCCGGCCGCTCGGGTTCATCCCCGTCGGCTGGTATCCCACGTCCGTGCGGTTCAACCCGGCGGACAAGCACCTGTACATCGCCAACGGCAAGGGCAACATCCCGAAGTCCAACCGCAGCGGGCCGTCGCCGTTCCGCGGCGAGCGCGGCATCCTCGAGCACATCGCCGGCCTGCTCCGCGGCACGCTCAGCACCGTCCCGCTGCCCAGCCCGGAGCAGATGGCCCGCTACAGCAGGCAGGCGTACGCGTGCAGCCCGCTCAAGCGCGACGCCTCCCCCGTCGGCACCGTCCCGGCGAACAACCCCATCCCGGCGAAGGTCGGCGACCCGTCGCCGATCAAGTACGTGATCTACATCGTCAAGGAGAACCGGACTTACGATCAGGTGTTCGGCGACATGAAAGATGGCAACGGCGAGCCGGACCTGTGCATCTTCCCGGAGGACGTAACGCCGAACCACCACGCCCTGGCCCGCGAGTTCGTCCTGCTCGACAACACCTACGCGGACGGCGAGGTGTCGGCCGACGGGCACGAGTGGTCGATGGGCGCGTACGCCACCGACTTCGTCGAGAAGCTCTGGCCGATCCAGTACCGCGCCGTGACGATGAAGAAGCTCGGCTACCCGGCCGAGGGGTATTACGAGAGCGTCGCCCACGGGGCCGGCGGCTACCTGTGGGACCGCTGCGCCGAGGCCGGCGTGTCGTACCGGTCCTACGGCGAGTGGGTGGCCAACGGCAAGACGCCGGAAGGCCCGACGCTGGCCCTGTCGCCGGCCCTGGTCGGACACATCGACCCCCGCTACCAGGGCTTCGACCTGGACTGGACCGACCAGAAGCGGGCCGATCGGTTCATCAGCGAATTCCACCGCCTCGACGCCGCCGGCCAGATGCCGCGGCTACAGATCGTACGGCTGCCGAACGACCACACCACCGGCACGCGGGTCGGCAAGCCGACGCCGCAGGCGATGGTCGCCGACAACGATTTCGCCCTGGGCCGGATCGTCGAAACCGTGTCCAGGAGCAAGTACTGGCCGGAGACGGCCATCTTCATCATCGAGGACGACGCCCAGAACGGCCCCGACCACGTGGACGCCCACCGCACCGTCGCCATGCTCGTGTCGCCATACGTCAAGCGCGGGGCGGTCGATTCGACCATGTACTCGACGACGAGTCTCTTACGGACGATGGGCCTGATCCTCGGCACCAAGTCGATGAGCCAGTTCGACGCGGCCGCCCGGCCGATGTACAACTCGTTCCGATCGACGCCGGACGCCCGGCCGTACACCGTCCGCCCGCCCAGGGTGAACCTGAACGCGAAGAACACGCAGGTCGCGTGGGGGGCGGACCTGTCGGAGAAGTTTGACCTGACGAAGGAGGACCGGGCCGACGACCTGCTGTTCAACGAGGTGATCTGGCGGTCGGTCAAGGGAGCGAACAGCCCGATGCCGGCCCCGGTCCGGGCGGCGTGGGTGTTCCCACACGTCAAGAAGGAAGATGATTAACCACAGAGGCACAGAGTACACAGAGAAGAGAGAAGAGGACAACCAAATGAAAAACCACACCACGTCTTGGCTTTCTCTGTGCGCCTTCTCTCTGTGCCCTCTGTGCCTCTGTGGTTCGTTCTCGTCGGCCGCGGACAAGCGGCCGATGACGGTCGATGACCTGTACCGCTTCAAGCGCGTCACCGAGCCACAGGTCAGCCCGGACGGCACGCAGGTCGTCTACGTGGCCGCCGTCATCACCGATCCGGCGAAGAACAAGAGCCACGCCAATTTGTGGCTGGCCCCGGCCGACGGCAAGTCGCCGCCGAGGCAACTGACCACCACCGACAAGAAGGATAACCACCCCCGCTGGTCGCCGGACGGCAAGCGCATCCTGTTCGAGTCCAGCCGCTCCGGCGACGGGCAGCTCTGGGTGATCGACCTCGCCGGCGGCGAGGCCCGGCAGCTCACCCACGTCAGCACCGGGGCCGGCAACGCCGTCTGGTCCCGCGACGGGTCGCATGTCGCGTTCGTCTCGGCGGTGTATCCGGAGTTCTCGGACAAGCCGTTTGCCGAGAGCGACAAACTCAACAAGGAGCGGCTCGACGCCGAGGAGGCTGGCCCGGTCAAGGTGCGGACTGCCGACCACCTGTTCTTCCGCCACTGGGACAGCTACGTCGAGGGCAAGCGGCAACACCTGTTCGTCATGAAAGTGGACGGCGCCGACGTCCGCGACGTGACGCCCGGCGACCGCGACGCCTTCCCCACGTCGGACACGTTCGCAACCGGAGAGAATTACACGTTCACGCCGGACGGCAGGCACCTCGTCTTTACGGCCGTGCCGGCCAAGGACGAGGCGTGGAGCACCAACTACGACCTGTGCCGCGTGTCGGTCGACAACAAGTCGAAGGACTGGGAGTGCCTGACGAAGGACAACCCGGCGGCCGACAGCGGCCCGGTGTACTCGCCGGACGGGTCGAGGCTGGCCTACCGGGCGCAGAAGAAGGCGGGCTACGAGGCCGACAAGTGGGAGCTGATGGTGGTCCGGACCGACGCCGCTGGCGCCTTCCAGGGCAAGCCCGAGAGCCGGTCGGGAGAGCTGGACATTTCCATCGACGACTTCGCCTGGCCGGCGA
>DASXAN010001066.1:0-5853 GCA_036406755.1 Gemmataceae bacterium | reverse complement strand
GAACTTCAGCGCGACATCGAGGCCGCCGGGGCCGTGGGCGTGCCAGACTTCCCGAAGGCACCGGCCCCGAGCTTGCGGACCAAGACGTAATCCGGACAGTTGGGTACGGGCCGGCTGCCGGGCTGAAGCAGCATGGGAGGTCGCCCCGGTGAGTGACGGCGAAGTGCGGACGGATAGCGCAGGCCAGCCAGTTTGGGCGATCAACTATAGCTTGAAAGGACGAACTCGGCCGGCGAATCCCTGCCCCTCAGTCTCCCCGGCGCGGTGCCTCAGCAATCGGCCGCTTGAGGACCAGCACCACCGCCCCATACGCCTCGCCGCTCACGGCGTGCAAGTCGTGTTCAATATCTTCCCGCCGGCCCAACTTGCTCGTCCACCGGCCGTTCGGCAGCTGGCGGGCGGCGTGGGTCGGCACGTCGCCGCTGGCGAGCAAGGCGACCTTCTCGAATCCCGGTTCAAGCTCCTCACCCTGAGCCGGAGAATAGCCGAGGATGGCAAACGCCGCCGCGAACGCGGCCACCGTCTCCTCCCGCGGAACGCCGGGCGGCCAGAAGGCGGCGTCGTTCTCGAGGTCCGGGTCGGGCCACCACCAGTTTGCCGTGTCGCCGGCGGCCCAGGCGACGCAGTTGTAATCCCGCGTTGCCGGGCTGGTGACGCGATAGGGGGAGGTCTGAAGGCCGGGGAATCGTGCCTCGATGGGCTCTACCATCGCCAGCCGTTCTCCCGGGCCCAGCGGAGCCAGGCGTCGGCGACCTTGCGGACATTGCCGCGGTCCTCGGCCGGGACCGGGTGTGCCCCGGTTAGCGCCGCCAGCGCCTTCGACAGGTGGCCGTCCCCGGTCTGTTCCAGGTCGCGGAACAGGAACGGCAGGGCCGCCGGCCCCAACGAAATCAATTCCTGGTACGCCGGGTGGGCCGTCAGTTGCGTGCTCGACGACAGGTACGCCGTCTGCTCGCGCCACGTCCGCAGCAGGCGGGCGACGCGCTGCTCGACGGTTTCGGCGGCCGGCGTGGCGGGGACGGAAGCCATGGGTGACCCTCCGGGGCGACACCACCATCATACCCGCCGGCCTACTCCCCGCCCGGCGCCGGCAGCCCGTCCAGCGGCGCCCCCACGTCCGCCAGGCCGTCCGCCGGCCGTGAGCCGTCCGTCACCTTCGGCCGGAAGTCCGCCGGCCGGCTCCGCGGCCACGGCTTCTCCATGCCCCCCGGCAGGTTGGCGAACTTCACTCGCGCGAACGGGGCCGCCGCGTCCGGCTCCCGCGTGAACGCCAGCCACTTCTCCGCGTCGTACGGCATCGGCAGCGGCATCCGCTCCGGCGTCGTCGGCACCACGTCCAGCACCGTCGGCCCCGTGTTCGCGTACACCGTCTGCCGGGCCGCCCAGGCGACCAGCTGTCGCACCTGCTCGTCCGCGTCCACGCCGTCCACCCGCACCAGCGGTCGCCCGGCAGCCGCCGCCAGCAGGCTGTCCTCGCACACCACCGCCGCCGGTGCCGGGCCGGCGTGCCGCGCCGCCTCCTCGTCCCGGGCCGACCGCAGGTCCAACACGTGCTCCGTCACCACGGCCGTGCTCCGCCGCAGCCGCACCTGCGCCACCCCGCCGGCCGCCGGGTCCCGGGCCGCCCCGTGCGTCACCACCAGCGACCCCTCCAGGGCGGCGAGCGTGCCGTCCAGCTCCAGCTCGAACCGCCGGCCACCGCGGGCCGTCAGCAGGTCGCCCTTGCCGCGGACGAAGCAGTTCTCGAAGCGGATGCGGGGCGGGGAAGCGGCGGGCGGACGGCCCGCATTGGCCCGCGGGATCGGGTCGGCGTCCGGCAGCTGCACGGCCGCCAGCGCCACCCCCTCGATCTCCTCCAGTGTGATGACGCAGTCGTGGAACGTACACAGCCCGCCGCCGGCCACGGCCACCACCGCCTGTGAGTGGTACTCCGTCCGCCCCGGCCGCAGGGCGAACTCCAGCCCCTCCAGCCGCAACTCGCCGTCGAGCAGGCGGAACAGGGCGGCGTCGGCCTCGGCCGCCGGGGCCAGCGTCAGCACCGGTCGGTAGCGGGGGAACGCCTTGATCGTCAGCCGGGTGTCGGCCTTGGGCAGCGGCAGCGGCTCCAGCTCCAGCGGGCCGGTCTTCTGGATGAGGATCGTGTCGCCGGGCCTGGCGTCGAGCACGGCGTGGGCCAGCGACGTGTAGATGCCGCGGTCGGCGTCCATCCGCGGTGCCGCCGGGTTGACGATCTTCGCCCGGACGACGCCCGCCTCGGCGGCCGGCGGGCTGGCCGGGTAGCTCGGCCCCCAGACGTTGTGCAGCGCCCCGAGCACGCCGCTCTGGGACCGCGGCAGCCGCAGCCGGGCCAGCCGCAGGTTGACGGCGAACGCCTCGCGGGGGTGGTCCGCCAGCTTCGCCAGCGGCTGCGGGTCGGCCCACGGCGATTGCGGCAGCTCCAGCCCGTCGTCGTCGCGAAACGCCGGCACCCGGCGGCGGTCGTCGTCCCGCACCGCGACCGACAGGCCGCGGGCCTCCTCCAGCGTCAGCGCCCGCCGCGGGGCGGCCGCGGTTTCGTCGCCCCAGACGGCCGCCAGGTTGTGGTAGCCGTTCCGCTGCGGGTGGCCGTCCAGGCCGAGCAGCGCCTGGTAGACGAGCGGCCCGGCCACGGCCCCGGTCTGGCGGACGAGTACGGCCCCGTTCTGACCGGGGTCGGAGACCCCGGCGACCGAAGAGAACAGGCAGTGGCCGACTTGCACCGTGCCGCCGGCCCCGTCCTCGGCCCAGACGACCGCCCCGCCGTCCAGGAGCGCCGAGCAGTGTTCCAGGCGGACGAGAGTGCCGGCCCCCTTGTCGTCCGGCCCGCCGGTGTCGCGCAGGTGCACGACCGCCGCCGACTGCGGGCCGAAGCAGCAGTGCTGGGCGTAGACCTCCGCCCGGCCGAGCAGCTGCACCGCCTGCGGCCCGCGGACGAACAGGCAGTCCTTGAGTGACACCGTCGGCCGATCAGCCCCGGCCCCGCCCTGGACGACGACCGCACCCGACGGGCGGGCACCGGCCGGCTGGTCGGGCAGGACGAACGCGCACCGCTCGATATCGAGCTTGTCCAGGCCGGCGACGGCGACGGCGGCGGCCGGCGCCTCCGGCCCGCCGTCGCACTCGAACCGCAGGCCGCGGAGCGTGACCGAGACGCCGGTTGCCGGGGTACCCGCGTGCGGGTCGCCTCCCGGCTCGCCCTTGCCGGTGACGGCCAGCGCCGCGGCCGGCTTGCCGTCGGTCGTCGGGGCGGCCTTGAACCGGATCACGGCCGGGGCGGCCGGGTCGGCGGCCTCCAGCACCAGCTTCTTGCCGGCGAACGCCAGCCCGGCCGGGTCGCCGTCGCCCTCGGCGTCGCTGAGCACGAACGGCTCGGCCCCGGTCAGGCGGATGTGCAGTTCGGCGTCGCCCTGGCGGAGCAGGTCGCGGAGTTGGTCCACGTCGGCGACCTCGTGCACCGGCACGACCGCCCGCGGCGCCTTGGCGTCCGGCCCGGGAGGGCGAGGCTCCTGCCGAGCCGGGGGGGCGGGCGGTTCGGCGGGAGCCTCACCCTCCCGGGGCGGTGCTACCAGCCGCGCCAGGGCCGACCCGCCGGGCGGGGGCGTCGGCCGGCCGGCCTCGATGACGGCCACGATCACCGCCACGGCCAGGACCGCGGCCGCTGTCAGCACCGCCGCCCGCCGCGGGTGGGCCGCCGCGAACGGGGCGTCCACCCACAGCCCGCCGCCCTCCGCCGCCCCGGCGTCGGCCGGCAGGCTCTGCCGCCGGGCCAGCGCGATCAGGTCGCGGACCAACTCCTCCGGCCGCTGGTACCGGTCCCGCGGGTCCTTCGCCATCATCCGCCCCAGGACCGCCACCACCTCCTCGGGGATCGCCGGGTTGTACTGCCGCGGGTCGGCCGGCGGGACGTTCTGGTGGGCGTCGAGCTTCTTCGCGGCCGTGCCCTCCGGCACCGGTGGCACCCCGGTCAGGGCGTGGTAGAACGTGCAGCCGAGGGAGTAAATGTCGCTGCGGACGTCGGCCGACCGCGGTTCCAGCGCCTGCTCCGGCGAGATGTAGTCGAACGTGCCCAGCGTCACGCCGGATTGCGTCAGCCCGTCGGCCGGGCCGTCCCGGTGGCGGGCCAGGCCCATGTCCACGATCTTGGCCCGGCCGGCCGGGGTGACGATGATGTTGGACGGCTTGATGTCCCGGTGGACGACGCCGCGGGCGGCGGCGTGGGCCAGCCCGGACGCCACCTGGAGCATGTAGTGGACGGCCTCGGCCACCGGCAGCCGGCCGCGGCGGTCGATCAGGGCGCGGAGGTTGGCCCCCTCGACGAACTCGAAGGCGATGAAGTACAGCCCCTGGTCCTCGCCGCAGTAGTAGACCCGGGCGATGTTCTCGTGGTCGAGCTTGGCGGCGGCCCGGGCCTCGGACTGGAAGCGGGTCCGCTGCTCCGGGTCGGCGGCGGCCTCCGGCGGCAGGATCTTCAGGGCGACGGTCCGGCCGAGGGTCAGGTCGGTGGCCCGGATCACGGCCGCCATGCCGCCGACGCCGATCGGCTCGACCAGCTCGAAGTGGGCCAGCCGGCGGCCGCGGAAATCGTCCCCGGAAAGCCCACCCCGAGTCTGGGGTGGGCTTGGCTTGCGGGCGGAAATGACGGTCGGGGCGTCGTCCGTGGCGGGGGCGAGCTCGGCCAGCCGGCGGCGCTCGGAGTCGGACCGCGGGGCGAACACCGGCGGGACCACCGGCGAGCCGGGGTGCGGTCCTGCCGGTGGCGGGTCGTGGGCCATCACGAGGTTCCGGGGCGGTTCGCGAGACGAGACGGGTCGCGGCCGCGCGGGCGACGGGTTCGCACGTCTCGCTAGTATACCCGCCCGGCGGCCGGGGCGTCAATTCGGGCGGGGTGGGCAAACTGGAAGACCAATGACGAATGACGAAATACCCAATGACGAAGGAATACCGAAATCCGAAGTCCGAATGACGAACCGACCCACAGTTATTCGGGTTTCGTCATTCGGACTTGTTTCGTCATTGGGTATTTCGTCATTCGTCATTTGACCGAGTCATTCGTCATTTCCCCGCCGCGACTTCCTCGGCCCGTCGCATCGCCCGCAGCAGGTTGCCGCCGAGCACCTTCTTGACCTGCTCCGGCGTATACCCCCGGTCCAAAAGCACCTGCGTAATCACCGGGTACTTCGACACGTCCTCCAACTGCCGCGGCACGCTCGGGATGCCGTCGAAGTCCGAGCCGAGGCCGACGTGGTCGATGCCGGCCACCTTGATGATGTGCTCGATGTGATCGACGACGTTGTGAACGGTCGCCGGCGGCGTCGGGTTCTCCCGCCGCCACTTCCGCAGCGCCGCCAGGTAGTCCTGCTCGTCGGGGTACTGCTTCTTCAGCTCCCGGCCGATCTCGTACCGCCGGGCCCCCTCCGGCAGGATGAACTCCGGGAAGAAGTTGACCATGATCACGCCGCCGTTTTTGGCCACCATCTTCAGCACGTCGTCGGGCACGTTCCGCGGGTGGGGGTCGAGGGCGAACGCCGACGAGTGCGACGCGATCACCGGCGCCCGGGTCACCCGCAGGACGTGTCGCATCGTCTCGGCCGAGACGTGTGAGATGTCCACGAGCATGCCGAGCCGGTTCATCTCGGCGACGACCTGCTCGCCGAACGGCGACAGGCCGTGCGCCTTCGGCTCGTCGGTGGCCGAGTCGGCCCAGTCCAGCGACGCCGTGTGCGTCAGCGTCATGTACCGCACGCCCAGGGCGTACATCATCCGCAGCACGCCGAGCGAGTTGTCGATCGAGTACCCGCCCTCGATGCCGATCAGCGACGCGATCTTGCCCTCCTT
>DASXAN010001065.1:0-2787 GCA_036406755.1 Gemmataceae bacterium | reverse complement strand
TTGCGCTGCTGGTCCGTGTCGTCGATCCGCAGCAGGAATTGCCCGCCGCGCTGGCGCGAGAACAGCCAATTGAACAGCGCCGTGCGGACGCCGCCGATGTGCAGGTAGCCGGTCGGGCTGGGGGCGAAGCGGGTGCGAACCATCATCGGCGCGTCCGTGGCGGAGCGGGGCGAGGCCAGTTCGGCAGAGGGACGGGTGCGGCCGGGCGATGGTTCGGCCCCGCTTCCTTGGCCTCAGTATATTGTCGGCCGGGACCGCCGCCTGCCGCGCCGGGCGGGATTCACTCATTCAGTTCCGGGATGGGTATTGTGAACGAATCGCAGCCCCTGAACGAATCCGGGGCGGGAGACGGAATCCAATGAGACGACGGTATTTCCGATGGCGCTTGACCTTGCCCGGCGTTCTGCTCATGCTGGGGGCCATGACGCCGCCAGACCGTTCGGCCGGAGCCGATCCGCCGTCATCAGGGGAGCTGTCGCTGTCCCGTGAACAGGCGTCGGCCTTCGCCCGGCTGGCACTCAAGGCGATCCAGACGGAGTACCCGAACAAGCCGGAGCACGTCATGAACGGCCCCGGCGACATCCTAGGCCCGCGCGCGTTGCACCCGGCGTTCTACGGCAGCTACGACTGGCACTCGTGCGTCCACGGCCACTGGCTGCTCGTCCGCCTGCTCCGCCGGTTCCCGGACCTGCCGGAGCGATCGGAAGTGCGGGCCGTCCTGCGCCGGCACTTGGCGGCGGACCACCTCCGGGCCGAGGCCGACTACTTCGGCAAGCCGAACCGCCAGTCGTTCGAGCGGCCGTACGGCTGGACGTGGCTGCTCAAGCTGGCCGAGGATCTGCGCGGCTGGGACGACCCGGACGCCAAACAATGGTCGGCGAACCTGCGGCCGTTGACCGACGTGATCGCGGCCCGCTACCTGGCCTACTTCCCGAAGCAGACCTACCCCATCCGCGTCGGCACCCACGCCAACACGGCGTTCGGTCTGACGTTCGCCCATGACTACGCCCGGGCCACCGGCGACGCGAAGTTGCGGGCGCTGGTTGAGGAGCGGGCCAAGTTCTACTTCGCGGCCGACGCCGACATCCCGGCGGCGTGGGAGCCGGGCGGCAACGACTTCCTCTCCCCAGCCCTGGCGGAAGCCGACCTAATGCGGCGGGTCGACCCGCAAGCGGGTACCCCGCCGCCGGCCGAGTTCGCCGCCTGGTTCCACCGGTTCCTGCCGGGGGCGGCGAAGGGCGAGCCGAAGTCGCTCTTCGAGCCGGCGGCGGTCACGGACCGGTCCGACCCGCAGCTGGTGCACCTGGATGGGCTGAACCTGAGCCGGGCGTGGGCGCTGCGGGGCGTCGCCGCGGCCCTGCCGGCGGACGACCCGGTGCGGAAGGTGTTGGTGGAGTCGGCGGCCCGACACGCCGCGGCGGCGCTGCCGCACATCGCCAGTGGCGAGTACGTCGGCGAACACTGGCTGGCGTCGTTCGCCGTGTATTTGTTGACGGGAGGTTGATTGAGCCGCTTGCGGCTTAGCGATCGCGAGTTACTAAGCCGCAAGCGGCTCAAGCGCACAGCGCGTCGCGGACGGGTCGCAGCCGCCACTCGCCGTCCTCCAGCAGCTCCAGCCGGATGTCGTGGTGGTCGCGGAGGCTCGGCGAGTCGCCGATGCTGATGTAGGTGATGTCCGACCGGGCCAGCTCGCCGTACAAGAGCCGCTCCCGGGCCGCGTCCAGGGCCCCGGTCGCCCCGTCGAGGATGACGAACTTCGGCCGGGCCAGCAGCAACCGGGCGAACGCCAGCACCTGCTGCTCCCCCACCGACAGCGTGTTCGGCCAGTCCCGCTCGGCGTTCAGCCCGCCGACCCGCTCCAGGACCGGGCCGAACTTCACCCGGTCCAGCACCGCGAGGATGCGCTCGTCGGTCAGCCCGCCCTTCGGGCAGGCGTAGGTGAGCTGGTCGCGGAGGGTGCCGGGGACGGTGTACGGCCGCGGCGGGACGAACACCACGTCCGACCAGTGCGGGCGGACGATCCGCCCCTCGCCCCAGTCCCACAGCCCGGCCACGGCCCGGAACAGGGCGCTCTTGCCGGCCCCGTTCGGCCCGGTGACGAGCAGGTGCCCGCCGGGCAGCACCTCCAGGTTCAACTCCTTCAAGAGCTCCCGGCCCTCGACCGGCGTGCAGAGGGTGAGCTTCTCGAAGAGCACCATCGGGCCGTTCTCCTCGACGACCACCCGCCGCTTGTCGCACAGCAGCGGCGGCGGGTCGTCGACGGCCCGGGCCACCGCCCCGAGCCGGGCGACCACGGCGGCGAACGTCGAGATGGCCGCAAACTGGGCGACGATCACCGAGAACGCCCCGAGGACGAACCCGAACGCGACCACCGCCTGGGTGACGACGCCGAAGTCCACCCGACCGTCGAAGTACAGCGGGGCGACCACCAGTACCGGGATGACCGGGGTCAGGTAGTTGTACCCGGTGGTGAAGAACCCGACGTTGCGGTTGACGCGGATGATGCGGCGGAAGTTGTCGACCACATGGGAGAGCCGGCGGTGCAGCCGCCCGCCCTCCTTGGTCCCGCCGTGGTAGAGCGCGATCGACTCGGCGTGCTCGCGGACGCGGATCATCTCGTACCGCAGGTCCGCCTCCCGCTTGAGTTGCTCGAAGTTCAGCCCCATCAGCCGCCGGCCGACGAACAGCGTCATCATCGTGCCGGCGGCGGCGTAGGCGACTGCCATCAGCACCAGCACCGGGGTGATGGCCCAGAGCACGCCGGCGAACAGGACCAGGTTCGTGCAG
>DASXAN010001064.1:0-2960 GCA_036406755.1 Gemmataceae bacterium | reverse complement strand
ACTGGATCGTGGACGACGACCGCGGCGAGGTGCTCGTCCTGCGGCGGTCCCGTGGGCGGTGGACGGACCGCGTCGTGCGGCCGGGCGACGTTTACCAGACCCGGTTGCTGCCGGGACTGGCGTTCGACCCGGCCCCGGTGTTCGTGGCGGCCAACGCGTCCGGGCGATGAGGGCAGTCGCCGACTCCGGCAAGTTCTGGCACCGGCCGGTCGGGTCATGATAAGATCGGTCTCACTCGCCCCGACCGACCCGCCGGAACCCCGCCATGACCCTCCGACCCGTCCTCGCCGCCGCCGCGGCCCTCGCCCTTGTCTCCCCGGCCCCGGCCGCCGACAAGCCCAACATCGTCTTCATCCTCGCCGACGACCTCGGCTGGACCGACCTCGGCGTGCAGGGGTCGAAGTACTACGAGTCGCCGAACATCGACCGCATGGCCGCCGGCGGTTTGCGGTTCACCAGCGGCTACACCTGCGGCCCGAACTGCCAGCCGACCCGGGCCGCCCTCATGTCCGGCCAGTACGGCCCCCGCACCGGCGTCTACACCGTCGGCGGCATCGACCGGTTCAACTGGCGGTCCCGCCCGCTGCGGCCGGTGGACAACGTCACCCAGCTGCCGCTCGACAAGGTGACGCTCGGCCAGGCCATGAAGTCCGCCGGGTACGCCACCGGCTATTTCGGCAAATGGCACCTCGGCCAGACCGGCGCCCACCACCCCGGCAAGCGCGGGTTCGACGAGGCCATCACGTCCATGGGCAAGCACTTCAACTTCGTCACCCAGCCGCCGGTGAAGTATCCGCCCGGTACGTATCTCGCCGACTTCCTGTGCGACAAGGCGGTGGACTTCATCCGCCGGCACAAGGACGGGCCGTTCTACGTCGAGCTGGCCCACTTCGCCGTCCACGCCCCGCACGAGGCGAAGTCGGATCTGATCGCCCACTTCAAGCCGAAGGCGCCGGCCGGCGGGCACCACGACCCGGTCTACGCCGCCATGATCGCCAGCGTGGACGAAAGCGTCGGCCGGGTGCTGGCCACCCTCGACGAGCTGCACCTGGCCGAGAACACGCTGGTCATCTTCTCCAGCGACAACGGCGGCGTCGGCGGGTACAGCCGGGAGGGGATTAAGCGGAATCAGGAGGAGGTCACGGACAACGCCCCGCTCCGCTCCGGCAAGGGCTCGCTGTACGAGGGCGGCGTGCGGGTGCCGTACGTCTTCCGCTGGCCGGGCCACATCCCGACCGGGACCGTCACCGACACGCCGATCAACAGCGTGGACCTGTACCCGACCTTACTAGAGCTGGCCGGCGGCCAGCCGAAGCCCGGATACACGCTCGACGGGGTGAGCTATGTGAAGCTGCTGACCAGCGGCGGCACGGCCGACCTGGGGCGGGACGCCCTGTACTGGCACTTCCCCGGCTATCTCGGGGCGGGCCGGGACCAGTGGCGGACGACGCCGGCCGGGTCGGTCCGGCGCGGCGACTGGAAGCTGTTGGAGTTCTTCGAGGACATGCACGTCGAGCTTTACAACCTCAAGGACGACGTCAGTGAGAAGCACAACCTGGCGCAAGCGAAGCCGGAGCTGGCGAAGGAACTGACGGAGAAGCTGCACACCTGGCGGTCGGCCGTGGGGGCGAAGATGCCGACGGCGAATACGCCGGGAAAGCACTGATCGGCGGGCAGGGCGCGGCCCACCCTCGCCCGCCGAGCGGATCGGCAACGCTTGGCCCAGCCGGCCGACCGTCAGGTCAGGGCGGCTGATGGCCCCCCTCTGAACCCAGAGGGCCCGCGGGAACGTTTTTGACCGCGTGTCGCCCTCCCGGCTCGGTCACTGTGAGCGTGGTTGCCGTATTGACCGGCAGCACCGCCATGTAGGTACCGTTCGCGACGGTGCAGCTGTCGGGGGTCACCGGCTGCGGAGGGTCGCCGATTGCAAACGACGGCCGATCACTCCCGACGATCGTGCCCGTGACCGTCAGCTTGCCGTTTTGGATGGCCGCCGAGGAAATCGTTACGTCAGACATCGCAGTTCCTCCGGAAATGATGTCACCGTCAGTCGCCGTCCGCTGCCACCCGGCGGACGGCGAACCGGCGTACGGAAACCACCCCCCGATTCACATAAACGCCCATCGCGCCATGCATTCGGACCGGCAATTCTCGCTCCGGCAGGTTGAAATGCGTCCGGCCCAAGTCGCGCCGGAGGTCGGTTAGGCCGGTTACCGGAAGGCGACCCAAGGGGGCGCCGCCCCACCACGCGGAGATCCCTTCGGCGTCCACCAGCAGAGAGATGACCCGCCACCCGGGAGCCGTTCCCAGGTTCAGGGCGGAAGCGAATCGGGCTTCGCGCGTCGCGTCGAACACGGTCACGCCGTCGTTGAGCCGATCCGGGGTGTCGCCGGCGTACTGCGGGGCCAAGCTCACAAACCCACACGGCGGCCGGCCGTCATTCGGGCCGCCTGCCGGGGCAAGGGCTTGCGTCCCGCGGTCCGCGTACGCGACCCGGGCGAACAAGTTCTGCCGGGCGCGGTTCGTCCGATAGCGACTGCCGGCGACGTAGATGCCGACGGCGCTGTGGCCGTCCCCTACGTCATGCCGGAGTTCGGCCTCAACTCGGTAGCGGCCGGGTGGAAGGCCGGGGAGCAATTCTACGAGGCACACCGGTAGCCCGCCGCTGGACACCGTGAACAATTCGTCCGTCCGCTCGAGGGCTTTTCCCGAGCCCGGCCCCATCGGCAAATCGTAGGCCGGCTGTGCCCCACCGCCGATCAGGACACACTCGTCGCGGCGGGCGAGCCGCTCGAGGGTCGTCCGCACCTCGGTCACGTCCGGCCACGCCTCCGCCACGTCGGCCCGCGGCCGGAGCCACGCCCCCACCCCGATCGCCACGGCGACGGCAAGGCCCAGGGCGGCCGCCGCCCGCCGCCGGGCGGTCATGGCCCGGCGGAGAGCGTCGGCCAGCTCGCCGG
>DASXAN010001063.1:0-2003 GCA_036406755.1 Gemmataceae bacterium | reverse complement strand
GGCGGTTCGTGGACGTGTGCAACGCGGTGGCGTACGCCCACAGCCGCGGGGTGTTGCACCGCGACCTGAAGCCGGGCAACGTCATGCTCGGCAGGTACGGCGAAACCCTGGTCGTCGACTGGGGCTTGGCGAAAGTGATCGGCCGAGCGACCGACCCGATGACCGACGGCGAGCCGACCCTGCGGCCGTACTCCGGCGCGGAGTCCTCGGAAACCGTGGCCGGGCGGGCGCTGGGGACGCCGGCGTACATGAGCCCGGAGCAGGCGGCCGGACGGCTGGACGAACTCGGCACGGCGACCGACGTGTACAGCCTCGGGGCGACGCTGTACGAGGTGCTGACCGGCCGGCCGCCATTCGGCGAGTCCGACCTCGACGGCGTGCAAAAGGGCCTGTTCCCTCCGCCGCGGCAGGCGGCCCCGGCCGTGCCGCGGCCGCTGGAGCGAGTGTGCCTCAAGGCGATGGCCCTACGGCCGCAAGACCGGTATGCCTCGCCCCTGGCGCTGGCGGCGGACGTGGAGCGGTGGCTGGCGGACGAGCCGCTGACGGCGTACCGCGAGCCGGTGGCGGCACGGGCGCGGCGGTGGGTCCGCAAGCACTCCCGGCTGGCGACCGGGGCGGCGGCGGCCCTGGCGGTGGGAGTCGCCGGTCTCGGGCTGCTGGCGGCAGAGCGCGAGCGGGCCCGGCAGGCTGTGGCGGCCGAGCAGGCCCAGACGGCGCGGGAGCGGGACGCGAAGGACCGGGCCCGCCTGGAGGCGGAGGGACAGCGAGACGCGGCCCAGCGGGAGCGGGACCGGGCGGTGGCCGCCCGGAGGCGGACGCGGCAGGCGTTGGACGCGATGGTGTCCGGAGTGACCGGCGACGCCCTGACGACGCAGAAGGAGCTGTCGGCGGAGCAGAAGAGATTCTTGGAGGGGGTGCTCGGGTACTACGAGGAGTTCGCCGCCGAACCGGGGGAAGACCGGGAGGCCCGGGAGCGACTGGCGGCCGCGCACTACCGCCTAGCGGTGATCCGTTATCGGCTGGGGCAGGTGGAGCCGGCAGTGGCTGTGCTCCGCCGGGCCGCGGAGTTATACGCCGGGTTGGCGTCCGGCCACCCCGGCGCGCCGGAGTACCGCACCGGGTTGGCCCTCAGCCATCGGAGCTTGGGCCTCTTGTTCAATGAACAGGGAAAGCACAAGGAAGCGGCGGCAGCCGACCGAACCGCCCTGGACCTTTGGGAAAAGCTGGCGGCCGACCACCCCGGCGTGCCGGGGTTCCGCAGCCTGGTCGCCGACGGCCACGACGAATTGGGCGTCCTCCTGGCCGGCCAGGGGCAGTGGACGGAAGCAGAGCGCGAGTTCCGGACCGGCCTGGCCGGACACGAGCGGCTGGTGGCCGACCACCCCGGAGTCCCGGGCTACCGCCGGGAGCTGGCCGGACACTACGTCAGGGTGGCTCGCATACTCACCGTCCGGGGCAAGACGACGGAGGCGGAGGCGGCGTGCCGGGCGGCCTTGGCGGCGTGGGAGCGGCTGGCGGCCGAGTACCCGGCCGTGCCCGACTACCGGTTCCAACTGGCCGATAGCCGCGGGATCCAGGGTCAACTGCTGTTCACCCTGGGCCGGTGGGACCAGGGCAAGGCGATGGCGCGGGATGCCGCGGCGTCATGGGAGCAGCTGGTGGTCGAATACCCGGGCGTCCGCGAGTACCGGGAGGGCCTGGCCGGCCTGTACACCAGCCTGGCCCACCAGTTGATCGGCGGGGGGGAGATGGCGGAGGCGGAGGCGGTGTTCCGGTCGGCCGCGGCGGCGTGGGAGCGGCTGGCGGCCGACAACCCGACCGTCCCACGGTACGCCGTCCAGCTCAGCAACACCTCGCTCCAGGTCGGCGAACGGCTGCACTACAGCAGCAACGACACGGCCGCGCTGGAATGGTACACCAAGGCAGTCGAGTCGCTGACCCGGATCGTCACGGCCCACCCGCGTCAAGCCGACGCCCGCGGAAGCCTGCTCCTGGCCTACGCG
>DASXAN010001062.1:0-2888 GCA_036406755.1 Gemmataceae bacterium | reverse complement strand
GAGCGGAGCGCGGGACTGTCACGGCGCGCTCCGCTCCGCAGACTCCGCGTCGCGGCTAACCGATGAGGTGCCCCCATGCCGGACCACGACTCCCCCGGCGTCCTGGTCGTGGACGACCAGGCCGACGTCTGCGCCCTGTTGCAGACCATCCTCCGCCACCACGGCTTCACCGTCTGGCTGGCCCCCGGCGGGGCCGAGGCCGTCCAGCTCTACGGCCAACAGCGGGACCGGGTGGACATCGCCCTGATCGACGTGGCCATGCCCGAGTGGGACGGGCCGCGGACGTTCCAGGCGCTACGCCGGGAGGGGCCGAACCTGGTCGGGTGCTTCGTCGCCGGGGCCTCCGACGGGTACGCCGACGACGAGCTGCTGGCCCTGGGGGCGGCGAAGGTGATCCACAAGCCGTTCGAGGCGGCCGACGTGGCCAAGGAACTCTGGGAGCTGGTCGGGGCCGGGGCCGGCAACCGCCGGGCGAAGGACCGCCGCTACCCGAAGCAGGCGACGCGGGTGCGGGTCGGGGCCGGGCTGGAGCCGTCGCACGTCGTCGAGAGCTGGGTCAGCGACCAGTCGCCCGGCGGGCTGCGGCTGAAGCTGCCGGCGAAGCTCGGCGAGGTCGGGGCGCTGCTGAGCGTCCGCCCCGCCGACGCCGCGGACGACGCGCCGTGGGTGCCGGTGCAGGTGCGGCACGTCCACCGGGACGGGGACGGGTGGGCGGTCGGCTGCCAGTTCCTGCACCCGGCCGCCAAGCGCGTCTTCGGAGAATGATAAAGAACAATGAGCCACAGATGCACACAGATAGAAGAAATTAGAATTTTCTATCTGTGTGTATCTGTGTGCATCTGTGGCTCATTGTTTTGAATTTAGATCATTTGCGGCCGCCAGCGGGACGGCACGCCCCAGCCGAACCGGCTCAGCCGGAAGTGTTCGTCGAGAAACCGGTCCCGCGACTCGTCGTAAAACAGGTCCGACGGGTACGTCGCCGACGGCCGGGCGTCCTCGGCCGGGACGAGCCCCGCGTAGACGAACGCCTCCGCCGCCAGCTCCGCGCAGTAGTACGCCCGCCGGTCCGGGCCGTGCGGCCCGCCCAGCGCCTCCGTCCGGTGCGGCCCGCGGGCCTTGAACGGTGTGACCTGCCGGTACACCCGCAGCCGGGCGAACGGCTTGCCCTCCTGCTTCGCCGAGACCTCCGTCAGCCGGCAGTCCTGGTCCGGCGTCAGCGGCGCGCACCGCGGCCGGACCCAGACGTGCCCCCGGGCGTGGTACGCCGGCAGGTGGCCGGCCAGGTCCCGCGACTCGATCACCGGGATGTCGTACGGGCCGGCCTCCATGACCGCCAGCGACCCGTCCGGCCGGCGGAACACGTACCCGGAGTGGCTCGGCTCGCCGGCCCCCGAAACGGCGTGCCCGATCCGGCCGATGACGGACTTGGTGATCGAGAAGACGAGGTCGCCCGGCTGCGGGCAGTAGGGCGACTGCGGCGGGCGGAACCGGTCGTCCAGGGCGAACGCCGGGCAATCCAGGAACCCGCACCCGGCCACGGCCACGGCGCGGCCGTACTTCGCCTCGGCCGCGTCCACCCGCCGGTGGTTCCGCTCCCGGGTCCACGCCCCCAGGTCGGCGCACGCCACCCCGCCCAGGCCGAGCAGGGCGGCCGACCCGAGGAACCCGCGACGGCTCAGCGACATGGACGGACCTCCGTGCTCCGGCCAGTATCGTCCGCCGCGGCCCGGGGGGCCAGCCGGGTTGGCCCCGCCCGGTGCCGGGCGGTACAACACGGTCACGCCCGGCCGGCACGACCGGCACAACCGCCCCGGCCGAAAGGACGCGCCCGTGAGCACAACCCTCGTCACCGGCGGCGCCGGGTTCATTGGGTCGCACCTCGTCCGGCTACTTTTGGACCGCGGCGAGCGGGTCCGCGTCCTCGACCGGCCCGGGGCGAATGCCGGCCACCTGCCGCTCGACCGCATCGACTTTGTCCCTTGTGACATTCGTGATGCCGCCGCCGTCCGCCGGGCCGTTGCCGGGTGCGAGGTCGTTTATCATTTAGCCGCCAACCCGCAGCTGTGGACGCACCGCCGCGGCCACTTCCGGCAGGTGAACTACGCCGGCACCGTCAACGTCATCGACGCCGCCCTGGCCGGCGGGGCGCGGCGCGTCCTGCACACCAGCACGGAGAGCATCCTGACCCGCACCCGCCAGACCGGGCCGATCGCCGAGGACCAGCGGGTGCCGCTGGCCGACGTGATCGGCCCGTACTGCCGGTCGAAGTGGCACGCCGAGCGGTTCGCCCTGCGGCTCGGCCGGGCCGGGGCGCCGGTCGTGGTCGTCAACCCGACGCTGCCGGTCGGGCCGGGCGACTGGGGCCGGTCACCGCCGACGCAGATGCTTTTGGACTTCTGCCGCGGCAAGCGGTCCGCCTACCTGGACGCCGAGCTGAACCTGATCGACGTGCGGGACGTGGCCGCGGGGATGGTGCGGGCGGCGGAGCGGGGCAAGCCGGGCCGGCGCTACCTGCTCGGGGCGGAGAACTGGTCGATTGAGAAAGTGTTTGCCTGGCTGGCGGACCACACCGGCCTGCCGCGGCCGCGGTGGCGGGTGCCGTACCCGGTGGCGCTGGCGGCGGCGTACGTCAGCGAATGGGTGGCAGACGTGGCGACGCGGCAAATCCCGGCGGCGACCGTGACCGGCGTGAAGTTGACCCGGCGGACGATGCACTTCGACCCGCGGCGGAGCCTGGCGGAACTGGGGCTGGCCCCGCGGCCCGTGGCGGAGTCGCTGGCGGACGCCGTGGCGTGGTTCCGGGAAGTGCAGTGGCTCGGCGAGCGGGGTCGGGGTACCCAGCGCAGCTGGGTCGCAGCGCCCCGAGCGCCCCCAGCAGTCAGTGACAT
>DASXAN010001061.1:0-9910 GCA_036406755.1 Gemmataceae bacterium | reverse complement strand
CGGGCCAAGGACGCGAAGGACGGGCCGCCGCTGCTCGTGCGGCAGACGTACGGCAAGGGCCGGACGGCGGCGTTGGCGGTGGACACGACCTGGTACTGGCACCGGCTCGGGTTGCCGAAGTCGACCGAGGGGGTGGAGCTGCACGCGAAGTTCTGGCGGCAGCTCGTCCTCTACCTCGCGCACCAGGAGGACCAGGGCGGGTCGGTGTGGGTCCGGCCGGACATCCGCCGGCTGGCAGCAGGGGGCAAGGTGTCGTTCGCGGTCGGGTTGCGCGGCACGACGGGGCTGGACCTGCCGGACGGGCAGTTCGAGGTGTCGGTCGTGGCACCGGGCGGCGGTCAGCCGGAGCCGGTGCCGACGGCCCGGGAGCGGGACGGCCAGCGGGGCAGCTTCTGGAAGACCGATAAGCCGGGCGAGTACAAGCTGGTCGTGCGGGGCAAGGGCAAGGAGTTGGATGGGTCGGAGGTGGCCGGCGAGGCGACGGCCCGGTTCCTGGTGTACCGGGACGACACGGAGCTGTTGCGGCAGGCGGCCGACCACGACTTCCTGCGGAAGCTGGCGGCGGCCGGGGGCGGCAAGTTCTACCGGGCAGACGAGCTGCCGAAGGTGTTGAAGGAGCTGGCGGCGGCGGCCCCGGAGGCGGGGCGGCAGAAGGCGGCGTACTGGCCGGACTGGCGGCGGCCGACCCTAGGCGGGTTCCTGCCGGGGCTGTTCCTGGCGTTCGTGGCGGTGCTCGGGTTGGAGTGGGGCCTGCGGCGGTATTGGGGTATGGTGTAGGAAACGGAGGGCCGATCATGTCCGCACCGGTACAAGTCGGGCGCGAGACCGACGCCAAGACTCACGTCCCGCCGCTGCGCAACGGCGACCGCCTGACCGCGGAGGAGTTCGAGCGACGATACGACGCCATGCCGGAATTGAAGAAGGCGGAACTCATTGAAGGAGTCGTCTACGTGGGATCCCCCGTTCGCGCCGAGGACCATGGCGAGCCGCACGCGGACCTGATCGGATGGCTCGCACCGTACCGCATCGCTACGCCGGGAGTTCGCGCCGGGGACAATGCCACCCTGCGGTTGGCGCCGCGCAACCGGCCGCAACCAGACGCCTACCTGCGGATTACGCCGGAATCCGGCGGCCAGGCGCGAGTCGATGACGACGGGTACATCGTCGGCGCGGTCGAGCTGACGGCCGAGATCGCGGCCAGCAGCGCAAGCTACGATCTGCACGACAAGCTCGAAACGTACCAGCGGAACGGTGTCCGCGAATACGTCGTGTGGCGTGTGGAAGACGAGGCGGTGGACTGGTTCGCCCTCCGCAGCGCGCGGTACGAGCGTCTGACCCCGGGCACGGACGGCATCCTCCGCAGTGAAGTGTTCCCCGGCTTGTGGCTGGACCCGGCCGCGCTCGTGCACGGGGATATGGCCCGTGTCGATGAGGTCGCCCGCCTCGGGCTGGCCTCCCCCGAGCACGCGGCGTTCGTGAATCAGTTGAGGCAGAGGGCCGGGCAGGCGTCCGCGGGTTCGCCGTAGGCGCCGTATCAGCCGGCTCCGCGAGGCGGACCCTGCCGGTCGCTCACGCCAGCTTCCGCCCCGCCAGCCCCTCCAGCACCCGCAGCGGCGACGTGGCCGCGTCGTGCATCCGCCGCACCGGCAGGCGGAACGTCTGCTCGAACTGGTGCTGCCCCGCCAGGGCCGCATGCGACACCTGGTCCGTGTAGCATACCCACGTGCTGCCGGCCGGGAAGTTGTGGACAACCTGCTCGGCCCGCCGCTGGTAGTCCTCGTCGGCCTTCATCGAGTCATGCAGCTGAAGCATGAAGTGGTCGTAGCCGGTCCGCGTCGATTTCGTCACGCGGAAGACGCGCAGCAGGAGACTGCTGCCGGGCAGTGGTGACCGCAGCCGCGGCCAGAACCGGCGGGCTACGGCCGCGAACGGCTCCCCCACCCGCCACCGCCGCGGCCGGCCGGCCGGGTTGACGTTGCTGAACAGCCGCAGCAGTCGCTTGCCCCGCGACGGCTGGCTCGGGAAGCTGTCCACGTGCAGCCGGGTGTCGTCCTTCCGCCAGCTCTGCACCCGCCCGCTCACCTCCGCCGGCCGCAGGCTCGTCCGCCCCCGCCGCAGCCCGGCCCGGTACGCCGGCAGCAGGTTGTGCAGGAGGCCGGTCGCCCGGTCCGCGAAGCCGGCGATCAGCCCGGCCAGTTCCGTCGCCTCGGCCCCGGTGCAGCGACTGCCGCCTAGGGCGCCGGTCGCCGGGTCGTAGCTGACGTTCTTCGCTGTGGACAGCACGTCGGGGGTGAGGAACTTCCGCTCGGCCGGCCCGACCGGGCAGGCGAGGTTGGGTAAGAACAGCACTTGGCCGCGCTCCAGCGCCTGAACGGCGGCGGCTTGCTGGTCGGGCGTGAAGGCGTGGTCCCACGCCGCCACGTCGAGGACGAAGAACGGATCCATGCCAGCCCCCCAGGCCGTGCCCGTGAATCGTTCCGGTCGATGGCTTTGAGTCCGTGAGACCGGCCCTCATACCGAAGACCGGCGAAGAAGCAACGCCAGTTGATGGGGAGCCCGGGAAGATGGGGGCTATGTGGCGGACTCGATCCAGCCGCCGCCGAGGACGTGGTCGCCCTGGTAAAACACGACGGCCTGGCCCGGCGTCACCGCTGTCTGCGGCTCGGCGAACGTCACCCGTGCCTCGCCGTCCGCGGTCGCCGTGACCGTCGCCGCCGCCGGCGTGTGGCGGTAGCGAATCTTCACCTGACAGGCGAACGGAGTGGTCGGCGGTTCGGTCAGCCAGTTGACGCGCGACGCCATCAGGCCGCCGGCCCGCAACGCCTCCGGCTCGCCGACGATGACCTCGTGAGTCGCCGGAACGATCGCCAGCACGTACCGCCGGGTTCCCGCGGCGACGCCAAGCCCCTTCCGCTGGCCGACGGTGAACCGCTCGTACCCGTCGTGCGTGCCGAGCACGGTGCCGGCGGTGTCGCGGATGACGCCGGCCGTGTCGCGGCCCGGCCGGCGGCGACGGACCAGGCTGGCGTGATCGTGGTCGGGGACGAAGCAAATCTCGACCGAGTCCGGCTTGTCGGCGACGGCCAGCCCGGCGTCGCGGGCCAGGGCCCGCACCTCCTCCTTGCGGAAGCCGCCGAGCGGGAACAGCAGGTGCGGCAGGATGGCCCGCTTGATGCCGAACAGGACGTACGACTGGTCCTTGTCCGGGTCGGCGGCGCGGTGCAACTCCGGCCCGCCAGTGCCGCCGACGATGCGGGCGTAGTGGCCGGTGGCGATGAAGTCGGCGTCGAGTTGCTTGCCGAACGCCCACAGCTTGCCGAACTTCAGCCAGGTGTTGCAGACGACGCACGGGTTGGGCGTGCGGCCGGCCAAGTACTCGTCGGCGAAGTAGTCGATGATGCGGCCGAAGTCCTCTTCGAAGTCGAGGGCATAGAACGGGATGTCGAGCCGGTCGGCGACGCGGCGGGCGTCGCCGGCGTCCAGGGCAGAGCAGCAGCCCTTCTTGCGGTCGGGCGTGTCACGATCGTCGGTGCCGTGAACGCCGGTGCGCATGAACAGGCCGATCACGTCGTAGCCCTGCCGCTTCAGCAGCACGGCCGCGACGGAGCTGTCCACGCCCCCCGACATCGCTAGCACGACCCGGCCCGGCATTCAATCTCCTCCCGTTACCCAGGCATTATAGCGCGTCCGGCGTTCGCGGCTTCGAGGTCCAGCAGCCGCCGCTTCCGCCACACGCCGCCGCCGTAGCCGCACAGCCGTCCGTCCTTCATCACCACCCGGTGGCACGGCACCAGGATCGCGACGCGGTTCTGGCCGTTGGCCCGCCCGACCGCCCGTGCCGCCCCGGGGTTGCCGACGGTCGACGCCAGCCGGTCGTACGACCACGTCGCCCCGTACGGGATGCGCCGCAGCTCCTCCCACACCAGCCGCTGGAACGGCGTGCCCGGCGTCACGACCGGCACGGTGAACGTCGTTAATTTGCTGTCGAAGTATGCGGCCAGCTCGCGGCGGAGAGTGGCCAGGTGCTCGTTGTCGCCGGGGGCCAGCGCCAAGCCGAACAACCGTTGCAGGGTGCGGAGCTGCGTTTCGAGCATCCGCCGGTTGGTGAACTCCAGCAGACACACGCCGGCCGCCGTCGCCCCGGCGACGAGCGGGCCGAGCGGGCTCTCGACCCAGGCCAGGCGGATGAAATCGGCCGAACGGCTGTGGCCCGGCGGCCGGCCGAAGAACTGGCCGAACGCCGCCCGGAAGCCGCTGAACGAGTCGTAGCCGTTGCCGGCGGCCACGCCGTTGAGCGGCTCGCCGGTGCGGAGCCGTTCCAGCGCTCCGCCGAGGCGGCGGGCCCGGCAGAACGCCTGGAACGTCACCCCGAACCGCCGCAGGAAGTACCGCCGGACGGTCGCCGGCACCAGCCCGCGGCGGCGGAGGTCGCCGTCGGTGATGCGGGCGGCCGGGTCGGCGGCGATGTCCGCCAGCAGCTTGTCGGTCCACGGCGGGTGGCGGCCGCCGGCGTCCAGCGGCCGGCACCTCTTGCACGGGCGGTAGCCGGCGAACAGGGCATCACCGGCCGTGGCGTAGAACTCGACGTTCTTCGCCAGCGGCCGGGCCGAACACGACGGCGTGCAGAAAATGCCGGTCGTGCGGACGGCGACGAAAAAGACGCCATCGTAGGAGGAGTCTTTGGCCTCGAACGCCCGCCACATTTCGGCGGCGGACGGCATTCGGGACGGGGCAGACCGGGGCAGCGAGCTGAGTGTGGTCGTCATACGAACACCATATGCCCCGACCGGCAGGGGTTGCCACCGATTCCTGAACACCATCGTCCCAGATTTTTTCCAAACTCATGCACGAAACGCCGGCCGGCGGCCCACAGATATGAGTGGACGGACGATCGCCCGCCGGAGACACCGCCATGCGCCTCACGCTCCGCACGCTGCTCGCCTATGTGGATGACACTCTGCCGCCGGATCAGGCCCACGAGATCGGCCAGAAGGTGGCCGAGAGCCACGTCGCCCAGGAGCTGATGGAGCGGATCAAGAAGGTGACCCGTCGCCGCGGGCTGACCGTGCCCCCGGCCGCCGGCCCGGAGCGGATCGACGGCAACACCGTCGCCGAGTACCTGGACAACGACCTGCCGGCCGACCGCGTCGCCGAGGTCGAGGAACTCGCCCTCAATTCCGACGTCCACCTGGCGGAGATCGCGGCCTGCCACCAGATCCTGACGCTGGTGCTGGGCGAGCCGGCCCACGTGCCGCCGACGGCCCGGGAGCGGATGTACGGGCTGGTGACCGGCAAGGAGTCGGAGCCGCACCGGCGGGCGTCCCGGATCGGGCCGCCGGCGTTCCCCGGCGAGGTCGAGTCGGCCGACGAGCTGCGGGCCGCCCGTCGCGGCGTCGGTTACCGGCTGCTGGGGGCATTGGTGCTCAGTGCGGCCCTGGCGTTCGCGGTCTGGCAGGCACTACCCGGCCGGCAACCGGCCCCGGTGCCGCCACCGGCCACGACTGAACCCATCGCCGATGCCAACACTCGCCCCGCCCCGGAGGGGAACCCGACCCCGGCGCCGCCGCCGCCGACGCCGGAGGTCCGGCCGGAAGTCAAGCCGGACACCAAGCCCGACGCCAACCCGCCGCCGCCTCCGGCAGTGCCACCGACCCCGATGCCGGAGAAAGTTGAGCCGCCGCCCCCGCCGCGGCAGCCGATCGAGACGCCGCCGGACCGCTCGCCCAGCGCCGAAGTGAAGGACGTCAGCCAGTACACCAGCCGGGATGCAGTCCTGCTGACCCGTGACGGCGACACCTGGGCGAAGGTTTCACCGGACGCCAAGGTCCGCAGCGGCACCGCGGTCCTGGCGCTGCCGGGCTCGCACGCCGAGCTGAAGCTGGACAGCGGCGCCCGCCTGTTGCTCTGGGGCGGCCTGCCGGAGACGACCGGGTGGAAGGTGCTCGACGCCGAGGCGACCCTGCACGTTCCGCCGGCCGGGTACGACCTGGACTTCACCCTCGACCACGGCCGGGCGTACGTGACGACGGCGAAGAACCCGGGGCCGACCAAGGTCCGTGTCCGGTTCGCCGGCGAAGTGTGGGACGTGACGCTGGCCGACGACCAGACCGAGGTGATCGTCGAGGTCGTGCGGCTGTTCGCCGGGGAGCCGTTCCGCCGGGATGGCAAGGGCGAGTCGCCGCGGACGGAGGCGACGCTGGGCGTGGTCAAGGGCAAGGCCGTGGTCAAGGTGGACGCCAAGGAGTTCGCCCTGCAGGCCCCGCCCGGTCCGGCCGAGCTGCGGTGGGATAACAAGGGGCCGGGCGTCGGCAAGCCGGTCGAGCTGGACGCGCCGCCGCCGGCGTGGACGAAGGGCCCGTCCCGGCCGCTCCCCCGGGATCGGCAGGTGGACATCGAGGCCGCCCAGCGGAAGTTGGTGCAGCGGCTCGCCGACCGGGGCGTGCCGATCGACCTGGCCGTGGCCGAGATCGCCCAGGACGACAAACGGGCGGCGAAGGTGTTGGGCGTGCTCAGCCAGGGGGCGCTCAACCAGGGGACTCCCGACCGGCTCACGCCGCTCCTGGACGGGCTCGAGGACCCGCAACTGCCCGACGTACGTCAAGCAGCGGCCGTCGCGCTGGCCCACTACGTCGCCCGCCGGCCGGGCAACGACGTCCAGGTGTTCAACCAGCTCCAGGCCCGCAGGAACTACGCCGGGCCGCAGGCCGACGCGGCAGAACGGCTGCTGCACGGGTTCTCCGACGCGCAGCTGTCCGAGCCGGCGACCTACGAGACGTTGATCGGCGCGCTGCGGAGCGACCAGACGGGGGTGCGGGAACTGGCCGCGTGGCGGCTGCGGCAGGCCGACCCGGACGGGGCGGCGCTGATCCGGTTCAACGCCGCCGACCCGGAGCCGGCGCGAGACAAGGCGGTGGCCGAGTGGCAGCGGCGGGTCCCGGCCGGCAAGCTGCCGCCGGGGCGCGGCGGCCCGCAGGGGAAACTGCCGGAGAGGGGGCCGAACCGGGGGTGACGTGACGAAACGGGTTGAGCGGCGAGCCGGGGCGCGCGAATCGCTCGCTCCGGCTCGCCGCTAAACGGGCGGCGATCCTTCTGTCGGTTGTGGTTGTCGGTAGAACTTGTTCACCAGCAGATTCTCGACCGTCAGCACCAGCAGTAGTAGGATCATCAGCCACGGGAACAGCTCTACCGGCTGGCGGAACTGGCCTTCCAGCGCGTCCCGCAGCCGCTTCCCCGGTCCCGGCTGCACGACCGACTCCGGGCCAAACACCTCCTCGATGGTGTCCGTACTCAGCCGCGGCAGCAACAGGCACTCGTCCGGCGCGGCGTTGACGCTGAACCGTGTCTCCCACTTCCGGTTGCCGCCGGTTAGGACGTAACTGCCCGGCTGCCGCGGCTGCGCCAGCCGCAGCTCCCCGGCCGTCTCGGCCCGCTGCACCAGCGTGTCGGCCCCGGTCAGGCCCGGTCCGGCGAGCGTGTAGGTCGGGAACCGCGCGGCCAGCGGCAGGGCGATCGCCACCGCTGGCCCGGCGACGTGGTTCAGACTCGCGTCCTCCGCCTCCCCGGCCAGGTAGCGCACCGTCTCGTTCACCAGCACCAGGTAGTACCACCGGTCCATGAAGTTGTTGGCCGGGTGGCCGGCCCGGTCGCGGCGGCCGTCCATCGGCGTTGTGAACAGCACCACTTTGCCACGACCCGACGACTCCGCCGGCGTCCGCTCCAGCACCGCAGGCGATTGGCCGCGGTCGGCGTAGCGGACGAGCACCGTCGCCCCGTCGGCCGGCTTGACGGCCCAGTACTGGTATGCCCGCGCCGACAAAACCACCGGTGAGTAGGTCGGGTCGGCCAGATAGTCCCGGAATTTGGCCAGCAGCCGGTGCTGGAACTGGTACTCGGTCAGCGCGACGCCGTCGCGGCTGCCGTTGACCTTCACCAACTCGGCGGGCAGGAGCGACCTGGCGGCCGCCCCTTCATAGGCGTCGCGGACCAATTCCGACCCGCCCAAGGCGATCGCCAGCCCGCCGCCTTGGCGCACGTACTTGTCCAGGCTTTCCCAGAGCCCGGTCGTCGGCGCCGAGACGCTCACCAGGCAGACCGCCTGATAGGCGGCCAGGTCGCTCGGCGTGAGCTTGTCGATCGCCCCCGATCCGTGGACCGACCGCACGTCGCACTGGTAGAGCTTCTGATTGTCGATCGCCGCCTGCCACAACTTGGCGTCGGCCGGCTCGTCGCACAGCACCAGCACCTTCTGCGGCTTCCGCACCAAGACCGTCGCATACCGGACGTTGTTGCCGGGCAGGCTGTCGTTGGGGGCGAGCACGATTTCGGCCTGGTGGTATCCCTCCTTCAACCCGGGTCGCTCGAACGTCACCACCTGCCGTTGGCCGGCGCCGAGGCGGACCGGCTTCCGCTCGGCGCTCGGGTCGCCGTCGAACCGGCAGGACAGCTCGGCCTCGCCGCCGGGGCCGGTGGCCTGGACGGTGACGTGCAGCACGGCCGGGCGGTTCGCCGGCACCGCCTGGGGCTTGACCTCGACGTCGGCGACGGCCAGGTCGGCCGGCTGGTCCACGCCCACGTCCACGTACACGAGTTTCGGCTTCGGGTCCGGCAGGCGGTTGCGGCGGTCTTTCAGGTCGGCGGCGCGGGTGGCGTCCCAGGACGCCGGGGTGCGGTCGGAGGCGACATAGACAAACCGCGGCTTGCCCTCGTCGCCCGGCTCCTGGAACTCGGCCGAGCCGAACAGGCGGAAGGCGGCGTCGAGGGCGTCGGTGACCGGGCGGTTGGCGGCCCGGGTCGTCAGGTTGAGGAGCCGCTCGCGGGCGGCGGCCCGGGACGGCGCCCACTCGGCGACAGGGTCGGCGGTGTCGAGCACGGCAATCCGACTGGCGTCGCCGAGATCGTCGATCAGGTCGAGCAGGCCGTCCCGTGCCTCCTGCAACCGCGACTTGCCGGCGACGGCGTACTCCATGCTCGGGCTGGTGTCCACGACGAGGACGACGTTGGCCGTCTGCTGGTCGCCGAGGAAGCCGAACCGGTCCGAGAACAGCCGCGGCCGGGCGAGGGCCAAGCACATCAATGCGATCAGGAGCATCCGCAGGGCGAGCAGGACGATGTGGCGGAGGCGGAGCTTCCGCTGGTTGGTGCGGTGGCGGAGTTGGAGGAAGCGGAACGCGGGGAAGATGAGATGCTTCGGCTGCTGGCGCATGATGAGATGCAGCACGATGGGGAGTCCCACCAGCAGCAGGCCGCCGAGCAATAGCGGGTGGATGAATGTCATCTGGATGGCTAAAACCGTCTCTGCCGCTGGATCAGGTACTCCAGCAGCGCCTTGTCGAAACTCACGCTCGTGTCCATCGCCACGTAGTCGATGTTCGCCTTGGCGCACTCGTCGCGGTAGTATCGGCGAAACTCCTCCACCGAATTCGTGTAGTCCTCCCGCATCCCCCGGGCGTCCAGCGTCAGCCTGTCGCCGGCCTCCGGGTCCTCGAACTCGATCACCCCCTCGAACGGGAATTTGACCTCGGCCTCGTCGAGGATGTGGAACAGGATGACCTCGTGCCCGCGGTGGCGGAGCAGGTGCAGGCTCCGCACCAGCGGCTCCGGGTCGGTGAGCAGGTCGCTGAACAGCATGATCAGGCTCTTGCCCCGGACCAGGGCGGCGAGCTGTTGCAGACAGTTCGGGATGTCCGTCCTGCCGGCCGGCTTCAAGTTCGCCAGCACGGCCAGGATGGACCCGAGCTGGGCCCGCTTGGAGTGCGGCGGCAGGCTGGCCCGGATCTGCGTGTCGAACGTCACCAGCCCGACTGGGTCCTGCTGGTGGATCATCAGGTAGCCCAGGGCGGCGGCCAGGCAGATGGCGTACTCGAACTTGGTCAGCTCCTGGCGGTACGTGTACGCCATCGACGCCGACAGG
>DASXAN010001060.1:0-6753 GCA_036406755.1 Gemmataceae bacterium | reverse complement strand
CGTCGTCCGGAACTTTTAATCCGAACAGGGCCTCGAACCGCTCGTTCCAGGCGCCCGGAAGGTCGCCGGTTGTCAGATCGCCCGACAGCAGAGCGAGTTCCAACGCGAACCGCAGCGCAATGTGCAGGTTGTACGTCGCCTCGTCCGCCTCGACGCGAATGAGCGACGGCCGGACGTCGTTGATCGCGAAATAAAAGGCGTCGAGCGGCACGTCCGCGAGCGCCGCGGGGAACGTCTGCTTCAGTCGCGGGTAGAAGTGCTCCCAGAACGGCCGGCCGCGCCCGACCTGGTTCTCCCACAAGCGCGACTGCGACTCGTGGATGCCGAGCGAGCACGCCGACCCGAGCGGGGTGCCGAAGTGCTCCTTCGGCAGGTTCTGCTCGTAGATGGCGTGCCCGGTCTCGTGCAGCACGCCGAAGAACGCCTCGTTGAAGAACCGCGGGTTGTAGCGGGTGGTAATGCGGCAGTCGCCGGGGCCGAGGCCGGAGCAGAACGGGTGGGTCGTCGTGTCCAGCCGGCCGGCGTCGAAGTTGAAGCCGATCGCCGAGGCGGCCGACCGGGCGAACGCTTCCTGCCGGTCCACCGGGAACTCTCGGTGGAGCAGGTCGTGGTCCGGCTGCCGGCCGGAGCCGGCGATCCGCTCGACGAGTGGGACCAGATCGGCCGTCAGGTCGGCGAACACGCGGCGGATTTCGGCCGTCGTGGCGCCCGGCTCATACTCGTCCAACAGGGCGTCGTAGGGGTGGTCCCTGTATCCGACGGCGGCCGCCTCCTGCCGCTTAAGCGCGACGACCTTCTCCAACCACGGCAGGAAGAGGGTGAAGTTGTTTGTCTGCCGGGCCTCCTGCCACACGCCCTGCGCCTGCGTCGTAACGCGGGCCAGCTCCTCGACCAGTTCTTTCGGCAGCTTGGTGGCGCGGTCGTAGGTGCGGCGGATTTCGCGGGCGTTCGCCGCCGCATCGGAGGCCGGGTCGGCGACGAGCGGCGTGCCTTCGATGTCCGCCAGCAGTTCACCGATCTTCGGGTCGGTCACCATCTCGTGGCCGAGGCGGGCCAAGAGGGCCATCTGCTCGCCGCGGTGGGCGGTCCCGGCCCGCGGCATGTAGGTCCGCTCGTCCCAGCCGAGTAGGCCGGCACAGGAGGCGAGCACGCCGGCGTCGCGGACGCGGCGGATCAGGTCGGCGTAGGCGTGTTCGGGGGTCATGCGATTCACAAAGAAATAGGTCCCATAGGTCTCATAGGACCTATAGGACCTATCGACGAACGCGGCGATCACCCGAGGTTCATACTCAAGAGGAACTCGGCGTTCGACCCGGTCTTCCGCAGCCGGTTGGTCAGCATCTCCATCGCCTCGACCGGGTGCATGTCGGCCAGCACCCGCCGCAACAGCCGCGTCCGCTCGACCTCGTCCGGGTGCAGCAGCAGCTCCTCCTTGCGGGTACCCGACCGGTTGATGTCGATGGCCGGCCAGACCCGCTTGTCCACGAGCCGCCGGTCCAGGTGCAGCTCCATGTTGCCGGTGCCCTTGAACTCCTCGAAAATCACTTCGTCCATGCGGCTGCCGGTGTCGATGAGCGCGGTCGCCAGGATCGTCAGCGACCCGCCCTCCTCGACGTTGCGGGCGGCTCCGAAGAACCGCTTCGGCTTCTGCATGGCGTTGGAGTCCAGGCCGCCGGAGAGGAGCTTGCCGCCGGACGGGGCCTCGGTGTTGTGCGCCCGGGCCAGGCGGGTGATCGAGTCGAGCAGGATGACCACGTCCCGCTTGTCCTCGACCATGCGCTTCGCCTTCTCGAGCGCGATTTCGGCGACGTGGACGTGTTCGCTGGACGGCTCGTCGAACGTGCTGGCGACGACCTCGGCGTTCTGGCCCTGGATCACCCGGACCATTTCCGTCACTTCCTCGGGCCGCTCGTCGATGAGCAGGACGATGACGTAGCACTCTGCGTGGTTCTTCTTGATGGCCAGGGCCATCTTCTGCAAGAGTACCGTTTTGCCGGCCCGCGGCGGCGATACGATCAGGCCGCGCTGCCCCTTGCCGATCGGCGTTACCAGGTCCACGACCCGGGTCGCCAGCTCCTCGCCGCTCGTCTCCAGCACGAGCCGGTGGTGCGGGTGCGTCGGGGTCAGGTCTTCGAACGTGGCCCCGCCGGTCTTCTCGTCGCTCGGCTTGCCGTTGACCAGCTCGACCTGCATGAGGGCGAAGTTGTCCTGGCCCTCGATCGGCAGGCGGATCGGCCCCTCAACGACCAGCCCGGTCCGAAGGCCCATGCGGCGGATCTGGCTGGGGGAGACGTAGATGTCCTCGGGAGAGGCGAGGTAGTTGTGGGCCTGGCTGCGGAGGAAGCCGTAGCCGTCCGGCAGGACCTCCAGGGTTCCGGACCCGCGGACGACCTCGCCCCGCTCGATCTGCCGCCGGACGATGGCGACGATCAGCTGGGCCCGGGTCATGCCGGTGTGCTCAGCGATCCCCTCCCGCTCGGCCACGCCGAACAGCTTCGGCATCGGCAGGCGGTACAGGTCGTCGAGGCGGAGGCCGCCGGGCGGCAGCGGCTGGCGGGGGCCGGGCGGGGCGGCGACGGCGGCCGGCGGGCCGCCCCGGGGGGCGTCGTGCCGGGGGCCGGCGTCCCGGGGCGGCGGGCCGTCGTGGCGGTCGTGCGGGCCGTCCATCGGCTTGCGGGGCATCCGGCGGCGGGCCTGTGCGGCGGCGGCGCCTGGCTTGTGGGGTTCTTCCACGCCTTGCGGCATCGTGTCAATCTCCGTGTCTGTGGCGGCCCTGCGGCCGGGGTCTCGGACCCCGGTCCCGCCCGCCGTGCGCCCCCGCCCGGGGCGTGGCCGACGGGCCGGCGCCGCGAAACGGGTGACGGGGAAAGAGAAGAGGCGGTATCACCGAGAATAGTCGATCCTGACCCGACTCGCCAGGGGGCCGGCGGAAGACCGGCCCGCACCGGCATGCGCAGTGGGAGAACCCGACAGAACAGTTCGCCTGCTGACCGTTTCGGAGGCTGTGTCGCTCACGAAGGAACAGGACGCGCGGGTGTCGCCAGGCGGACCGCGCGGGGAACGTGTGCCGTGGCCATCGCCCCTGCGAGGGAGGTCAATGTTACCCAGATTGTAGCATCGCGCCGGGAGAATTCCAGAGGACTTTGCGGATTCCGGCGCGGCCGGGACTTCGACCGCCACGTTAGAGACGCCCGACCCGGCCGGGATTCACGCCCCGCCCGGCCGACCGGCACAACCGTCCCCGGTCTTCGGTCAGCGTTCGGGGACGGTCCGCCGGCTGTCCACGATTAGGTGTCGCCGCTATTCTTGTGCCAGTATTGACGTGGTTGCCCGTCCCGAGGACCGTCCGTGCACCCCCCGCGCGTCTCCCGCGGCCGGCCGCTGCCGCTCGGCACCACCCCGTTCGCCGACGGCGTCAACTTCGCCCTGCTCTGCCGCCACGGCACCCGCGTCTGGCTGGTCCTGTCGCCGGCCGATTCCAACGCCCCGTTCGCCGAGGTCGAACTCGACCCGCACAGCAACCGCACCGGCAACCATTGGCACGTCTTCGTGCACGACCTCCCGCCGGCGTTCCGCTACGGCTGGCGGGTGGACGGGCCGCCCGGGCCGTACAACCGCTACGACCCCTCGATCGTCCTACTCGACCCGGCGGCGACGCTCATCACCGGCGGCGGGCCGTGGGGCAGCCAGTGTGAGGTCACCACGAAGCACTCCGTGCGTCGCGGGCTGTACTTCCGCGGCCCGCGGTACGACTGGAACGACGACAGCCCGCCGCTGACGCCGCTCGAAGACTCGATTGTCTACGAACTCCACGTCCGCGGGTTCACCTGCCACCCGTCGGCCGACGTAAAGCACCCCGGCACCTACGCCGGGCTGCTCGAGAAGATCCCATACCTGAAATGGCTCGGCGTGACGGCCGTCGAGCTGTTGCCGATCCACGAGTTCGACGAGTGCGACTGCCCGTTCACGAACCCGTTCACCGGCGAGCGGCTGCGGAACTACTGGGGGTACAACTCGATCGCCTTCGCCGCCCCGAAGGCCGGGTACGCCGCGACCGTGGCCGGCCATGGCCAAGTGCGTGAGTTCCGCGACATGGTCAAGGCATTCCACGCCGCCGGCATCGAGGTGATCCTCGACGTGGTCTTCAACCACAGCGGCGAGGGGGACGACCGCGGCCGGACGTATTCGTTCCGCGGCCTGGACAACGAGCTGTACTACCTGCTCGCCCCGGACGGCAGCTACCTCAACTACACCGGCTGCGGCAATACGCTCAACTGCAACCACCCCATCGTCCGCGACCTGCTGCTGACGTGCCTGCGGTACTGGGTCGGACACATGCACGTGGACGGGTTCCGGTTCGACCTGGCGAGCGTGTTCGGCCGGGACCGGTTCGGCAACGTGATGGTGGACCCGCCGGTGGTCGAAACGATCACGGAGGACGGGGTGCTGGCCGATACCAAGCTGATCGCCGAGCCGTGGGACGCCGCCGGACTGTACCAGGTGGGCAAGTTCCCGTTCGGCCGGCGGTGGAGCGAGTGGAACGGCCACTACCGCGACGACGTCCGTCGGTTCTGGCGCGGCGACCCCGAAACGGTGTGCGGCTTGGCCACGCGGCTATGCGGTTCATCGGACCTGTACGAGCCGAGCGGCCGCAAGCCGGTCCACTCGATCAACTTCGTGACCTGCCACGACGGGTTCACGCTCAACGACCTGGTCAGCTACGAGCGGAAGCACAACGCCGCCAACGGCGAGCAGAACCGCGACGGGTCGGACGCGAACTGGTCGTGGAACTGCGGCGTCGAGGGGCCGACGACCGACCCGGCGGTGCGGCGGCTGCGGCAGAGACAGGCCCGCAATCTGATGGCGACACTGCTGCTGTCGCAGGGCGTACCGATGCTCCTCGGGGGAGACGAGTTCCTGCGGACGCAGCGGGGCAACAACAACGCCTGGTGTCAGGACGACGAGACAAGCTGGGTGGACTGGACGCTGGCCGAGAAGAACAGGGACTTCCTGCGGTTCGTTCGGGAGATGATCGCTCTGCGGAAGCGGCATCCGGCGTTGCGGCGGCGGAGCTTCCTGTTCGGGGCGGAGGGCGGGCTGCGGCCCGACATCGCCTGGCACGGCCTGGAGCCGAACAAGCCGGATTTTTCGCCGGCCGCTCGCACGCTGGCCTATACGCTAGATGGCACGCAGACGGGCCGCGAGCCGGACCGGGACTTCTACGTCGGCATCAACGGCGACCGGGAGCGACCCGCCCCGTTCCGGGTGGCCAAGTCGCCGTCCGGTCGGCCGTGGCGGCGGGTGGTGGACACGTCGCTGGCCCCGCCGCAGGACATCGTCGCCGAGGGCACGGGGCCCGTGGTGCCGGCGGGGGCGACGTACCGACTGCCGCCGCTGGCGGTGGCGGTGCTCATCACGGTCGGTTAGCCGCGACGCGGAGTCTTCGGAGCGGAGGGCGTCTTGGAAGCTCCGCTCCGAAGACTCCGCGTCGCGGCTAACCGGGTTCAGTGGTCGTTGAATTCCTTGACCAATTCCCGCGCCGGGGTGACGAGCGCTTTCACGTTACCACCATTCGGCAGGATCAGCACGTCGGCCCCCTGTCCGTCCTTGCGGTAGATCGCCTCCGGTGTGCGCGTCGTCGCGTCGGCGCTGAGCCCGGCGAGGACGACCGCCGAGTACCGCGGGTTCAGCGGGTTGGCCGCCGCCGCGATAACGGCGCCGCCGGCGTGGGCGTACGTCTCGCCGCGGACGGCGAACGACCGCCAGCCGAACGACACCGGCAGCGAGTCGCGGAACCGCTCGACGACCCGGTTCGTGTCCGGCCGGCCGATCAGCAGCAGGTGGCGGTCGCGCAGGTCGTCCTCCGTCACCTCGCGGTCGGCCTTGACCGGCACCGTCACGTTCGACCAGTGGGTGCGGATCTTCTCCCGGAGCAGTTCGGCAGTCGCCCGGTTGGCCGCCTCCTCGTCCCGGGTGCCGTAGACGATCAGCGCCCGCTCCCGCTCGTCCTCGAAGGAGGACGGCGTGTACGGGCCGCCGTTGGCCTTTGCCATCCGGCCGTATTTGTCCACAACGACGCGCAGGGGCCGGTCGGTTGTCTCAACGGTGAACGAGCTTGTCTCGCCCACGTCGATCGTTTGGGTCTGCTCGCCGCCGGCCGTTTCGACGGTGACGGCGACCTTCCGCCTCGGGCCGCCGTCCAGGCGCAGCGTACCGATGACGCGGAACCCGCCGGCGCCCCCGCCGCCGTTGCCGGCCCCCGCGGCGGCGTGCGATTGGACGGTGGCCGACTCCAGCTTCAGGTCGGGCAGGCCCGGCTTGCGGAGCCAGTAGGCAAAGAAGTCATCCCAATTCCGTGCCGTCGCCTTCGCAACATGGTCCGCGAATGCCGCGGCCGTGACCTCCTTGCCGGCGTTAGCCCGGCCGAAGTCGTCCATGAGGGCGCAGAACTTCTCGGTCCCGAGCGCCTCGCGCAGCTCGTGCAGCACGAGCACACCCTTGCCGGTAGCGACGCGGTACCAGTCGCCGCCCGGCGTCTGGCGGGTCCGCGCGAGCGGCGTGTCGCCGCCGGCCCGGGCGCCCGCGAGGTAGCGGCTGCGGTAGGCGTTCAGGGCCACCGCCAGTCGGTCGCGCTCCGCGTCCGTGAGCTTTCCGCCGGAATCGCCCAGCGCCTTCTCCAGCGCGACGATCCGCTCGTACTCGGCGAACCCGGCGGCCAGCCAGGCGTCCGCGTCGGCCTTAGGCAGGATCGTC